>JBFMDF010000215.1:0-4405 GCA_040753935.1 Bacteroidota bacterium
ATTGCCGAGTGTTTTCTTTACTTCATCATAAATGTGAGGACTGATTTTTTCCATCTCGTTGGTAACGATAGCTCCCTCGACATGTAGTTCTTCGAGAATAACCTTCAATGTTTCAATAACGCGGGGAATATTTCGTGTGAGCACCACGTCGGCTACCGGCCGTTGATGAGGAATGGGGTAGCCACTATCGCAAATGACCAACTTATCACCGTGTCCCATTCCGGCGATGATGCGTGACAATTCGGAATGAAGTATGCCATGTTTTTTCATAGTAATTCACCTCCATTGTTAGATTGTGAAATCGGCAGATGGGCGCGGAAGCGATGCCCAATGTCCGGTTGGATCACTGCCGCGGCACATTATGCTGAAAGTATTCCAATCCCAAAATGCTCGAACATCAGTTGGGCAATAGCGTAATGTTAATCCGCAACGGCGTCTGTTGGAACGATTAGGAAGCGAGCCGTGGATAATTAGATCGGAGTGGAGAGAAATCTGTCCGGCTTTCAATTCAATAGCCACAGGTGGCGAGTATTTCGACATATCTGCCACTGTTTGAGTCAGCACATTTTTTTCGGAGACATCACTTTCTTTGTGTGAAATACCACCCTGAAGATGAGACCCGGGAACAACTTCCATGCAGCCGTTTTCCTTATCTGCGTCGTCAATTGCAAGCCACACGGTGATTGTTTTTGTGGGTGTTAAGGGCCAGTATGTGCAATCTTGATGCCACGAAACGCCTTTGTCATCGCCGGGCAATTTGCAGAAGTAATGCGTTGCCCAGCAAACAACATTAGGACCGAGTAAGTCTTCAACGATGTCGAGAATAGCCGGTGTTTTTGCAAGATCATAAATTGCGCGTATCCTGTCATGGTATCGATCAATGGCGTAGCTGTCTTTGCCGGCATCTAAAAATTTTTGCAGAATAGAGTCAAAGTCGCGGCGATTTTTTTCGACGGTGTCTCCTTCAAAGATTGTGAAGGGAGCAAGGTACCCTTTTTCATTGAAGAAGGTAATTTGCTCCGATGTCAATCGTTTGGGGTGAGGATTGACGATTGGAAAGAATTTCAATTCCCTCGTTAGTGTTTTTATTTTTTCGTCGTGTTCAGACATGTGAACTACCTCCTGAAAGGTGGATGAAATGTTGGTTAATCATACACACACTTTCGTGCTTCATCAGCAAATGCTTCCACTAAAGCAATATCGGCGTCGAAAAAGTGATCTGATGGTGAGAGAATGTACCCCCCGCGGCGCCCTGCTTCGTTAAAACATCGGCGAACTTCTTTTCGCGTTTCTTCAGGGGTACAATTATTGAAGTAGTGGAATTGATCAAACCCTCCGATCATGCACACTCTATCGCCAATTCTTTTCTTTGCTTCAGCAAGTTGTGCATCTCCGCCCATTGATGCAGGCGTAAATGTTTCTAGTGCATCGGCTCGTAAATCGGCGAGACGTTCGAGAAATGGCATCATGCCTCCACACGTGTGATACACCACTCGCTGTCCAACAGAATGGGCAATGTCAATGAGTGGTGCGTCGTACGGTGCAACGAAGGTTTCGAAAATTTCCGGGGAGATGACCGTTGAAGATGCATCGCCGCCGCCGTGTTCAATCACATCGTAGCGTGCGCCGCGAAGTGATTCGATGTAAATTTTTTTCCGTTCGAAAAGAATGTTCAAAAACGTGTGGACCCATTCGGGATCATCAAACGTTGCAAGAATTAAGTTTTCAATTCCGTACAGCACAGCTGCGTCTTGCCAACAGCCGGACTGTCCATACACATCGAAGAAATTAATGAAGCCTCGAATCAAACCACGTTCACCGAATGCTTCTGCTTCGCGGTTCACTGTTTCAACATCGCATTTCGGAATGACCGCATACTCTGCAATAATATCTATATCTGTTTTTTCCTTTATCAATCGTTCGGAAACCCAACTGGTGTATTCGTTGCTCTGCAATACCATGCTCAGAGTTTTTTTTGGGGTAACGAAATTGTACCTGATCGTTTCATACTGCGAATCAGGCAATCGTTCAGGATAAATACGCCATTGGTCGGTGGAAATTCTTCTGGCTTCAAGGTAGCCAGGGGTATGCAACGGATCGTAATATTCCCCTTTTGTTTCGTCAGGTTTGTAGACGTTTAACCAGCGTATAGCGTCTAATTGGAACCGGTCAAAAAATTCATCGTTGGTAATACCGTTCAGATATTTCTTTAGAAAGTACGGCATCACGTGATGAGTAGTAACCGGCAAACGGTCAGGTATTTTTCGATCGAGTGCGGCGAGTAATCGTTGTTTACTTGTCATACACTATTTCCTTCACTCATACACCGGCAATCGCCGAATGTTCGGGTCGGTAAAAATATCTTTTTCGTCAACACTTTGTGATGAAAACTCTGAAACAATTGCTCCTTTGTTTGACGCTTGAAACCAATGTAGAGTGTTTGGTGGAATGGTATATTGGTCACCAGGATTCAATTCAATTTCGTGCCACACAGTGAGATAGGGAAGATAGCGTTTTGGAACTTTCGCGTGCGGTTTCTTTGACGGAGTCCCTTCCACATAGAGGTAGACTTTTCCCCAGCGACAGCGAAACGTTTCCTGCTTGCCAGGATTAGTATCGCTCAACGGCGGATGACGATGTTCGGGGCAAAATTGGCGGGGAAAAAGAACAAGTTCTTTTGCACAATACCGTTGGTTATTTTCATACACCACCAATTCTAATCCAGCATTGCTAATATCGTTCAAGCCAAAATCAGCAATTTCCAGATTTTCTTTTTCGTGTTTGGTAAGGATAATACCAGCTTTTTTCAACATCTGCGATGCCTTGGTGCGAAGTTTGTTTGCCTCAGAAAGTTTCATAGATCCTCCATGAAAGTTGAAATTGTTAATCGTATTGTCTGTATGGTTCTACTGCTCTATCGTTTCGTTGTTGTCTTAATAGGCATACTATAACTATAAGAAGATGATGAGTAATAATAGAAAAAACAGGGACGTCGTTTGCATTTCAACATGTTCTGCTTGTTCTACTGAGAGAAAAGAAATTCATCAATCTCTTCTCTACGTGGTGCCGATGTTTGAGCACCGAGTTTAGTTACCGACAGAGCAGCTGCTGCATTAGCAAAGCGAATTGCGTCGATCAATTTTTTCCCTTCGGCAATCGCGACTGCGAGCGTACCGTTGAAAACATCACCAGCTGCCGTTGTATCTGCCGCCTCCACCTGAAAGCTGGGAACGAATAAATTTTCTCTTTCGGTTGAAACATACACTCCACGCGATCCCAATGTGATAATAACAGTATGTACTCCTCTGGACCGTAATTGTTGTGCTGCGTGTTTAATAGCATCATCGGTTGTGAGCGAGATGCCGGTTAAGAACTCTGCTTCGATTTCATTGGGTGTAAGAATGGAAACATTTTTTAAAATCTCCGAGTCAATCGGTTGTGCTGGCGCCGGATTTAGAATGACAGGAACATTCGCTTTCCGTGCAAGCAAGATTGATTCTTTCACCGTTTCAAAAGGTATTTCTAACTGTAGAAGAAGAAGTTTTGATAAGGAAATTACAGATGCGGCGCGTCGAACCTGTTCAGGAGTAAGTGTCGCATTAGCTCCTTCGGCTAAGCCAATTGTATTTTCACCATGTGCATCGACATAGATTACGGCAACACCGGTAGGAATAGTATTATCAACAGAAACGTGGTCTATGGTAATGCCATCCTTTGAGTAGGATAGGAGAGTTGATTTGCCGAAATCATCATTTCCAACACGGCTGATAAAGCAAACATTGGCACCGGCACGTGCGGCGGCAACAGCCTGATTAGCCCCTTTGCCTCCCTGTGCTTTATAAAATTGACCGCCAAGTACAGTTTCACCTGGTTTGGGAAATCGAGGAAGTTTTACAATCAAATCAACGTTCGAACTTCCGATAACTGTAATGAGTGGTTTCATGATTACTGACGTCGCTGGTAACAATTTTCTAAGTCACAGAGTGAACATTCGTAATCTTTCTGTACGACATGCGGACCTACTCCTATAATACCACTGACTGATTTGATAGGCATCATAAGAGCGTTTTCAGTGAGCGTTACTCCACACGGGTGAGTTGGGAAAAATGAAAACAATTTCTTTTGTTCACTCACCGACCAATTGCAATATCCTGGACTGTATCGGTTTGTCCTTTTCCATCCACGGGGTGTAATGATTGTATCTAATTGTAATTCCATCCAATCGGCTAATTGCTCAACAAGTACTGAACCGATTTGATCTATTATAAAACCCGATACTAAATCACCACTATCAATTTTGCTTTTCGACCATTCTTCAATGTGATTTCCAATGGTGCAAACAAAGAATGCTACTGTTGTTGCAGTTCTCAAACGTTGAGTAATGATTGGTTGTGTATCGAAACAT
>JBFMDF010000216.1:0-4399 GCA_040753935.1 Bacteroidota bacterium
TCCCATCGTTATTGAACCTGTTCTGAAACTGTCAGGATTGGTGAGGATAGCGATACTTTGTGTAGCAAAATCGAGGTCGAATGTATTGGCAAGGTGAATGCCGAACCCAGCTGCCCATGAGAAGCGATCACGTCCGCCGATGAGAATTCCTGTGCGTAGCGGCAGCCAACCGGCAAGTGGGTCTAATTCCATACCCAGTGCAAATTGCGGTATTTTTGTGTTGCCAGCAACTTCGTTTAACCCCAAATGCAAATCAGCGGCTACAGTCCAGCGGAATGGAATGGCTTCAACAACTTCATCAACTCGCATTTCAATGCCAAGATGAAATGCGGTCGGCAAATTAAATTCAAAAGCAGTGGTATCTTTTGTTTTTCCTTTAAATGCTCTGGCAAGTGAATCCTGCCCATCTTTATCACCAATTCCTTTCAATTCAAACTGAGAACTCCCTTCGATTGCCTTCGTGTATTTATCCCATGTAATTGAACCAATGTCTGTTACACTCGCGCCGATACGAATTGCATTAAACAGAAGTGCGCTCAAGCCGATATCATAACCCATCCCGCTGCCCACGGGTTTAAAGTCAGTTGTATCAAGAGCGAAGTATTGGAGAAAATCAAAATTCCCACGCACTGATCGTGGTAGAAATACCGTTTCACCGGTGTTCGGGTCTGTATATTCTTCGCCGGTAGTTTCAATTGTTGCGTTATATCGATCCGTGGCAAAGAATGCCAACCCTTGTAGATACTTCACACCAACGCCGATAGAAATTTCATCGATGTTCGGCAATTCTAACGGCAGAATATAGGCAAACGATGCATTCAATTCAGCAACGGCGGAAGAATTGAGTGCCGTCCCCTTAAACGAATATGTTGATCCTCCTTCCTCAAATCCGTTTAATGCAAACTTCATGTATCCTTCTGACAAATCGAGATTAACAGCTGTTAAAATAGAAGGTACAAGCGCAAATCCAAAATCACCAATTTGCAATGAAATGCCAATAGGCGCTGTTTCAAACCGCATTTGTGTGCGCGCAATGCCTTCGGGAAATAACCCGAGAATTTCTTTTTTATCATCATCATTCAGTGGTTTTGAAATTCTATTGTTCGGATTGTTTGGATCCGGAATTCCCGTAAAGAAATCGTTGTAAATTTTATAGTTGAACAAATCGCTTCCGATCTGGAATCCAATGGGAATAATATTCAGTGTAAACGTAGCATCCCGATCGTTCAGCGCAAGATTTGCAGGATTCGTTCCAACAGCATCAAGTCCACGAGATAACGCGGTGAATGTACGTCCCATTCCAACAATACGCGGCGATAACTTGTCGCCCCCTGCACTGAGTATGGAAAACAGAACCACACTAAGGAGGAGGGTAAGTGCTGAATTGTGATATCTCTTTTTCATATTCTATCTCCTATTCTTTTCGTGTGGATTATTTCTTGCCGCCTAAGCGATCGAAATCTACATTGAACTTAATATTTGCCGAGGTCCGTACCGTAATGCTGTCATTCGGCCTGAAGGCAACAGGTGTTGAACCACCATTCACAGCGGAGGCGAGTTTGATATCGATGGCGGTGAATGCGGCTTGACTAATTTTAGCCGCCTCATCGACTGTTAACGATACAAACGTAAATGATTTTTTCCCTACACGGTTAGGTGAATCATCTCCTGCAACACGAATCGTATCCAATATCAGCACCGGCGGATCGATCTTGCTTGGTTTTGTTGAGTCTGCAGTACTTGGCTTCAATAACTTCGATTGAACTTCCAATCCGATGGGGAATGTGCTGTGAAGATCAAAAAACACTCGTCCACCGACAATGGAGTTGATTTGAGAGGTATCTTCAATATTACCGGTAAATGAGGCAGTATCTTTGTAGGAACCGTTCATAATGCCAACCTTCAGCGGAAATGAAAAATCAAGCGATGTATAAACACTGTCATTGTTTTTCACATATCCGACCGAATCATTTGCGTAGGCATCACGCGGCTCGAGAACGGCTGTTCCTTGCACAATGAATTTCTCAGGAAACTTGAATTTCCCTCCTTGAACAAAACTTGAAAGAAACTTACTGAGCGTCACCCCATTAGGATCGGGATGAGCATCATCAAAAATAATTTTTGCCGTGTCACCAGGAAAAATACGGTAGCTTGTCGGGTCAGGATCGTTTGTTGCCGGACGATTGCCGGGGGGTGTTGCAAGCGAATTTCCCGGCACACCATTGAGTACCCCTTGCACGGCAAACTTTAAGTCGGTTGGGAAAAGACTGTTGGTAAATATCTTCAACACAATTTTGGCACCTTCCAACTTGATGCTGTCTGCAGTAAATTTATCAGTCGATGTACCAATGCCGGCAGGAACTTCTTCGGTAATGTTTACGCGAGTCGGAGGAATTTTCCCGCGCACGTTATCAATCACGTACGGTTGAGTCACTCCGGCAATCTTCTTCGGCAAAATTTGCACAAGAACAGAATCTGTTTTTTTGATAACTTGTTTAACGTTTGATCTGACCAGAGTTTTAATACTCAAAGAAAAATGCAAACCGCTTGTCAGCGTATCGGTTCCGCCGCTTTGTCGTCGCGCTTCAAGTTTATAATTTTTTAATTCATAAGGTTTATCATATCCTTGTTTGCCACGTATTGTTATGGAATCAGAAGGAATATCGGTAATTGGATCGCGCAACTTGAACGATTGGTTGGTTTGTTTGTGCACTAATTCGCGCAGATTGAATTCAACAATGACATCGAATGGAATTCCGTTGTTGATGACAATGTTAAATTCACCTCCACTGAATTCTGCGTTTTTAATAAAGATTGAATCAGAAAGCTTTTGAACAGAATCTCGGATATTCGTTACAGGCACATAAAACTCGTTCGCCAATTTCATCTTCGCTTCTGATAGCGTTGGTTCAGTGCCCGCCGTTCCGTTTTTGGTAATCGAAATAACAGATGAGATACTTCCCCCAGAGTTGATTGTCTTTCCGGTTAAATCAACAGTCTGAAATTGAAATCTCATCCGCAACACAGAACTGAGCCGCTTGCCGTTTAATGAAATTGACGCGGTTACACTTCCTCCATTCTTTGCTACTTGCCCAATACTGAACACGCCAATAACCTCTTCAGGAGAAACGGTCGTATCAACAAGTTGAATTCCACCAGGAGCAAAGGTTACATCAAAATTGAACGTGTTGGTAATCGACAGCGTCATAACAGCTTCTTCATATACAAGATAATCGTACGATGCAGTATCACTAATGAGTTCCCTGTTTTGAGAGGTCGACAGTTCCGGTCCAGGCCAAGGAAAACTAGGAGGCGATTGGCCCGTTAAGTCCTGAAACGAAAGACTGATACCAGGAATGGTAACCGAGGTGAGTGGAATAAGTCCTAATTGACGGGTGAATGATGCTTCAACAGGATCAAGATTTGGAATTGAAATTGGTGTTGGCTCATTATTAAGTGATGCCGGTTTGTAAACAAGCGTCCCACCTTCTGTTGTAAATGCAGAGTCTTTCGCAATCAAGTCGCTGAAATAATATGTTCGGTCAATAAGCGGAATTGTCAACTGCGTTGTCCACGAGGGCGGTTTCGGTTCAAGTGGCGATTTGATGCAGCGGTACGAAAACGGTAGAAGCAAAAACAGAAGCGTCGTTAAGAGCACGCGGCTGATACCGCTTCGATTAATTGTTTGCATGTAAACCTCCAAATTTGAGTAACGGATTGCGGGATGTTCGTGAGGGAAGTTACTGTTGTTGATTCAAAAACGCAATTGCACACAACAAATTAGAAATTTCTAATAAAAAGCAAAAAGGCATAAAAAATGGACTTTGTCTCCAAAGCCCACTGACATCAATGTATCTTTTCCTCTTTATTCGGAACTTGAAAGCCAAATGACGGATTTGGTAAATCTTCCCCTAAAATTTTAATTTCACCGAATTTCTCTTCATACTTATGAATGTTATCCTTCAGCGCATTGAGCAGCAATTTCGTGTGTTGCGGTGTCATCACAATTCTTGCATGGACCTTTGCTTTCGGCACCCCGGGAAGTATTCGCGTGAAATCGACAACAAATTCTGCCGGTGAATGCGTGATGATGGCAAGATTCGAGTAAATGCCCTCCGCTTCTTTCTCGTTCAACTCAATATTGATTTGCTGACCCTGTGGAGGTTGTTGGTTGTTCATAATGTATCCTTACAATAAAAAAGCCGCAACAGAACAGACGTCTGCCGCGGCATGATGGATTGATTAGTTTTTCCCTTGGCGAATTGCATCCGCTTTCTCGTACGCGGCTTTCGCTTTTTCTCCTTCACCAAGATTTGCATACACCTGTCCGAGTAATTCCCAAATCTGCACGTCGGTTGGTTTCTCAGTGGCCACTTTTTCAAGATACGGAATTGCAGAC
>JBFMDF010000217.1:0-4392 GCA_040753935.1 Bacteroidota bacterium
CCGCCGCCGACTGATTTTCTTGTGGGGGTAGGGCTCAAGAAGAAATTTAACATTCCGTTGGTGGTGGATTACCGTGACTCATGGTTGAATTTTCCTTATAAATATTTTCCAACCAAACTTCATCGATATATACACTACCGGCTCGAGCGGTCAGTGCTGCAAACAGCCGATATGGTTGTGACCACCAGCCGCCGGACAAAAGAAGAATTGCTGCGGCGCCACAAATTTCTAACATACAACGACATTTCGATCATCCCGCACGGTTTCGATCCTGAAGACCTGCACGTGCCGTCGGACGACGTACTGCCTCGTATCGAAAAAATGCGCATCACCTACTCCGGTATGTTTTACGCAAAAATTACCCCTGTGTATTTCCTGCAGGCACTGAAAAAAGTGTTTACTGACTTCCCCCAGTTGAACGGAAGAATTGAAGCCTGCTTTGTTGGCTTGTTTCGTACCGAACATATCAATGTAGTGAATCAACTCGGTTTGCAGAATGCTGTCAACATCGTCGGATATCTTGAACATCGTGAAGCGGTAAAATATCTTCTCGCATCCGATGTCTTGTGGGTGATGATGCGTGATGATATTATGACGCCGGGAAAACTCTTTGAGTACATTGGAACAAAGAAAAAAATTCTCGGCTGCGTGCCGCCGGGGTACATGCGTTCGACGATTGAAGAAGCCGGCGGTGTGTGTGTTGACCCGACTGATGTTCATCAGATTGCTGAAGCAATTGTTCGATTGTATCAGCAATACGAACGGAAAGAATTGCGCGGTGTTCGTCCCGATGTCGTCAACAAATACAATCGGGTAACATTAACCGGTGAGTTGGCAAAAATTTTCACCAGATATCTCGAGGTGTAATCAATGAACGTTCTTGTGGTCGGTTCCGGCGGAAGAGAACATGCGATCGTTTGGGCACTGCGCCGTAGTCCAAAGGTGACGAATATCTATTGTGCGCCGGGTAATGCCGGTATCGCGCAATGTGCCGACTGTATTCCCATTAAAGCGGAAGATATTTACGGTCTTGCGCAATTTGCACAGACGAATGCTGTTGATCTCACTGTCGTTGGTAGCGAGACGCCGCTTGTGAAAGGCATTGTTGATGTATTTGAAGAACGCGGGTTGGCAATTTTCGGTCCTTCAAAAGCCGCAGCACAAGTGGAAGGAAGCAAAATGTTCTTGAAACATTTTTTGAAACGACATCACATTCCCACGGCGGACTATCAAACATTTCACCATTCGCAGTTTGAAGATGCAAAGCGATACATCGCTACACATACACCGCCGTACGTCATTAAAACAGACGGACTTGCCGCAGGAAAAGGGGTTTCGATTTGCACTTCGAGGGATGAGGCGCTGGACACGTTACATGAGTATGTTGAAGAAAAAGTTTTCGGCGACGCCGGCGTCAATGTAGTCATTGAAGAATTTATGGAAGGGGAAGAGGCATCTGTTTTTGCCTTCTGCGACGGTGAACGGTATGTGTTGCTGCAACCGGCACAAGATCATAAACGAATTGGCGACGGCGATACAGGAAAGAATACCGGCGGAATGGGTGCGTACGCACCGGCACCGGTCGTTACGAAAGAAATTCTGTATCGAGTCGAATCAGAAATCATACAGCCGACATTGCGTGGCATGAAATCCGAAGGAACTCCCTACAAAGGATGTTTGTACGTCGGCTTGATGATCACGCACGACGGCCCAAAAGTCGTGGAGTTTAACTGCCGTCTTGGCGATCCGGAAGCGCAGGTTGTGTTACCGTTGATTGAAAGCGATACGTTCGATCTCTTCTCTGCGTGTGCGACCGGCAATCTTGCATCGTATCATTTACAAATGAAATCTGCAACCGCTGTTTGTGTTGTTCTCGCTTCACAAGGGTATCCCGATGCGTATCAAACAGGGAAAGTAATTGCTGGATTGGAAACTGCCGACGCTGATACATTTATTTTTCATGCAGGAACAAAGAAGGAAAACGATCTCTTCGTTACTTCAGGCGGCCGCGTTTTGGGTGTAACCTGCGTTGGTAACGGACTTCAACAGACGATTGAAAAGACATATCAGGCGGTAAGAAAAATTTCGTTCGACAATGTTTATTACAGAACAGATATCGGAAAGAAAGGACTACAGAAACAATGACCATATTAGTTACCGGCGGTGCCGGATTTATTGGTTCGCATGTTGCCGACGCTTTTATTGCCGAAGGACACAACGTCATCATCGTTGACGACTTTTCCAGCGGCAAAAAGGAAAATGTAAATCCGAAAGCGAAGTTGTACACGATGGACATTCAACATCCCGATGTGGAAAAAATTTTTCGTGATGAAAAGATTGAGGTGTTGTGTCATCACGCCGCGCAAATGGATGTGCGAAAATCCGTTGCCGATCCGAAATTTGATGCCTCAGTCAATGTGTTGGGTTTTCTCAACCTGATGGAAGCAGGGAGAAAGCATGGATTGAAAAAAGTTATTTTTGCCTCAACCGGTGGCGCAATTTACGGTGAACAGGATTACTTTCCTGCGGATGAACACCATCCCACGCGGCCACTCTCTCCCTATGGCATTACAAAACTCGTAACGGAAAAGTATTTGTTCTTCTACAGAGAAGTGTACGGCATTGAGTATGTCGTCCTTCGCTACGCTAACATCTACGGTCCGCGCCAAAATCCGCATGGCGAAGCAGGTGTCGTAGCGATCTTTACATCAAAAATGTTGAAGGGAGAACAACCGGTCATCAACGGTGACGGAAAGCAGACGCGCGACTATGTGTTTGTCGGTGATGTTGTTCGGGCGAATCTCCTTGCGTTGAAGTACAACGGCTCAAATATCTACAACATTGGTACCGGCATAGAAACCGATGTCAACCATCTTTTTTATATTCTGAAAGCGCACACCGGTTCATCGTGCAATGAAGTTCATGCGCCGGCAAAAGCGGGCGAACAACTGCGCAGTGTTATTTCTTCCAAAAAAATTCACGAAGAACTTGGCTGGACGCCGACGGTAACACTGGAAGAGGGTTTGAAACGAACGGTGGAGTTTTTTCAATCAAAAAATAATTCATAGAAATATCTGAACAATTGTTTGTCATCAGATGTTGTCACACCTCGGCTCCGCTCGGTGTGACACTGTAGGTAATCATCGTGGTTCGACTACGCTCGGTGTGACGTTGTAGGTAATCATCGTGGTTCGACTTGGCTCGGTGTGACACTGCAGATAATCGTCGTGGTTCGACTTCGCCGTTCAGTCGGGCCTGCCCGACTGTGTTCATCAGGCGGGCCTGCCCGACGTTGCCGTTCAGGCGGGCCTGCCCGACAGTGTTCGTCAGGCGGGCTTACCTCTACAAGTCGTAGACATGACGAACTCATCCGAAGGATTCAAAGAATGCTTCGCATCCTTCGGATCGATTTTTCAGATGTTTTTCATAACTAATGTAACATGAACATGATGTAGGAACGGTTAACTTTATCCGTCGGCTCCTTGACGGAAGACCGTTCCCAACGTAAATACAGGCACGGATTTTCATCCATCCCTATGTACAACATTTAACCAAAGAAATGGAACTCGACTATGCGTAAAAAAATTATTGCCGGCAATTGGAAAATGAACAACGACATTTTCCAGACAACAACGCTCATTAACGGGATCACATCTGCGCTATCATCAGAGCAATCTGTGAAATCAATTGTCATCGTTTGTCCGCCGTTTACCTCACTGGTGGTTGCGCAGCAGTTATTGAAGGGCTCGTTCATCAAACTTGGCGCGCAGGATGTTTCCATTCATAACGATGGAGCATACACGGGAGAGATTTCCCTTTCGATGCTGAAAGCGGTCGGTTGTGAGTACGTTATCGTCGGACATTCGGAACGGCGGCAGTACCATGGTGAAACAAACCAACTGATCAATGCCAAAGCGAAGAAAGTGCTTGACGGCGGTCTTACACCGATTATTTGCATCGGCGAAACGGTAGAAGAGCGTGAAAAGGGAATCACGGATGAAGTGCTGACAACGCAGACAAAAGGCGTGCTTGCGGGGTTATCTTCTGCTGAAGTAGAGCGGTCAATTATTGCTTATGAGCCGGTGTGGGCAATTGGGACCGGTAAAACTGCTACGCCACAGCAGGCAGAAGAAGCTCATCAATTGATTCGCAAAGTAATTTCGCAACTCTACTCGTGGGCTACGGCGGAAAAAGTCATCATACAATATGGCGGAAGTGTAAAGCCGGACAATGCAAAAGAACTTCTCTCGCAACCGAACATCGACGGCGCACTTGTTGGCGGTGCCTGTCTGAAAGCCGAGTTATTTGCCGCAATTGTAAAGTCGGCTTCTTGACTTTCGCAAGGTAGCGTCTCAGTTTAGAATATAAAACCAAAAGTCCCCCCGATTAACG
>JBFMDF010000218.1:0-4385 GCA_040753935.1 Bacteroidota bacterium
ATACCATTTGTGAAGGATGCTTGATGTGTTGTGTCCAACTCATTTCAGAAATGTGAATGAGTCCTTCGATACCCTTTTCAATTTCAATAAAGGCACCGTAATCGGTGAGTGACACTACTTTGCCGCTGACTTTGGTGCCGACAGGATACCGCTCTTCAATCTTTTCCCATGGATGCGGTTGCAATTGCTTCATGCCGAGAGAAATACGTTTCTTTTCCTGATCGAAATCGAGTACAACAACATTGACTGTTTGATCAAGTTTTACCACTTCAGACGGATGATTGATTCTTCCCCACGACAAATCGGTAATGTGAACCAAACCGTCCACACCGCCGAGATCAATGAACACGCCGAAATCTGAAATGGCTTTCACGGTACCTTCAAGAATTTGTCCTTTTTCAAGACCGGCAAGAATAGCTTTGCGCTGATCGGCAAGTTCTTCTTCTACAAGCACTTTGTGGCTGACGACAATGTTTTCCGATGGATGATTCACTTTCACAACACGGAAGTCCATTTCTTTTCCCAGCAAAGCGTCAAAGTCACGCACCGGACGTACGTCAATTTGTGAACCGGGAAGAAATGCATCAATGCCAAGCACGTCGACAACAAGACCGCCTTTGATGCGGCGCATTATTTTTCCCTTTATTACTTCGCCTGTTTCATACGACTTGGTTACTTTTTCCCACACTCGCATAAAGTCTGCGCGTTTGCGGGAAAGGACCAACTGTCCGTCTTTATCTTCGATGCTTTCGAGAAATACTTCGACTTCATCGCCGATTTTGAGTTCTTTGATATTTGGAAATTCGTTAATCGGAACGGTACCTTCTGATTTAAACCCGATATCAAGAACCACTTCATTTTGACCGATGAAGACAATCTTCCCTTTGACGATTTCACCTTGGGTTATTTTCCCCATGGTGCTTTCGTACATCTCCATCAGTTGTTTTACTTCCTCACCGGAATACTGCGACTCGTCGATGAGTACATCACTTCGTTTAGACATTAGAACCTCTCACGTTCTTCAAGCCGAAATACTACATTCGACTGATGAACCAATCGTTGTGTAGTGTTTTGTTAAACGGTCATCAAATTTAACGCTACACGCGCACAACGAGAAATTATAGATTAGTTGATAGTTTAGTTTTTTGTGGATGACCTAAAAATTTTCAGTGTTGCGTACCGTTGTATTTTGTTTCAATTGCCTTTTTCACACGTTCCATCAGCCATTGCGGTGTTGAAGTGGCGCCGCTGATGCCAACGGTTTCACTCCCATGAAACCATTCATCCTGCAGTTCTGTTTCGTTTTCAACAAAGTAGGTTTTGGGATTTTCTGATTTTGCAATTTCGTACAGCACTTTTCCGTTCGAACTCATTCTGCCGGCAACAAAAATTATGACATCATTACTTTTGGCAAACTCACGAAGTTTCTTGTCGCGCCCGGATACCTGACCGCAAATTGTATCTTTTGCGTGAAAGTCTATTGCCATTTCCTCAAACGTGCCGACTTCAAATTCGGCGGTGATTCTTGCTTTTATTGCATCACGAATGGCGTAAAACGTTGCTTTGTCCATTGTAGTTTGCGAGAAGAGTACCGTTTTTTTTGTGTAGTCAATTTTATCCAACTCTTCCAGCGATTTAATAACAATGGCGGTGCCAAATGTGTGGCCAACTAACCCAATGACTTCCGCATGATCTTTTTTTCCAAAAATGACGATCTGGTACCCTTTGTCGTAAAATTTCCGAATACGTTCTTGCACTTTGGTGACAACGGGACACGTTGCATCAATAACCGTGAGCCCCAATTCCTTCATCTTCCGATATGTTTCCGGCGGCTCACCATGCGCACGAATTAACACTTTCGCATCTTT
The DNA here is from genome assembly GCA_040753935.1 of Bacteroidota bacterium. Classification (GTDB taxonomy): domain Bacteria; phylum Bacteroidota; class Ignavibacteria; order UBA10030; family UBA8401; genus SpSt-333. The sequence goes on from JBFMDF010000218.1 coordinate 1,869, forward strand.
GACGTTTGGCAAATCTTCATGTCGGATCGTTTTTAATCCTCTCGCACCGAGTCGATCAATTTCTACAGGATTATGGATAATCTCACCAAGAGAGTACAATTTTCCCGATTGCGCAAGCTCCTGCTCGGCAATATCTACTGTGCGAACAACGCCCCAGCAAAATCCTGAATTATTATCAACTGTGACTTTCATCTTCTTTTCAGATGACCGTCACTTTTAAGGTGATGGTCATCTCGCGTTAATGATCTCTTTCGCTTTCTCTACAATAAATTCAACCTGTTGATCAATCGTCAAATGTGTGGTATCAAGTTCAACAGCGTCATCGGCTTTGCGAAGCGGACTCAATTCTCGTTGCGAATCGATGTTGTCACGCTCAATTATTTCTTGCTCTACTGTGTCTACTGGAACAATGATTCCCTTCGCTTCCAGTTCTTTTACTCTCCTGCGCGCCCGTTCGCGAGAATCGGCTTTCATAAAAATTTTCAACTCTGCGTTCGGAAAAACAACTGTTCCGATATCTCTGCCTTCGAGCACAATTCCACCATTTATTCCCATCGCACGTTGTTCCTTCACCATCAGCGCGCGAACTTCGGGAACAAGACTTACAGCGCTGACGATGTTCGTCACTTCCGGATGACGAATCTCATCACTCACCTCTTGTCCATCTAATTCAACACGAAGTCTTCCTTCTGAGCGTTCAGATCGGACAAGGCGAACAGTGGTTGAATTTGTCAACTGAGCAATCGACGCAGAATCAGCAGGAGAAATATTGCTGCGCAGAACCTTCAACGCCATCGCACGATACATGGCGCCAGTATCGATGTGCAAATATCCTAATCGATCGGCGACAAGCTTTGCCGTTGTACTTTTGCCAGAAGCAGCAGGTCCGTCGATGGCAATGATTATTTTCTTCAAAACTCGATATTTTTCACTTAAATTGGACTTAAATGTACTCATTTTCTTCAACTTTTACAAAATTATTTCAATCGATGCGTAAACTGAGCCACGACGAAATAGCACAAAAACGGAAAAAAATAGAAGAATTCTCAACAATAGAACGAAATCCTATTTATGCCTTAGCCGATAACATCAGAAGTTTATACAATGTCGGATCGATATTTCGTAGTTCAGACGGAGCGATGGTGAAGTGTTTATATTTAACGGGCTATACGCCACATCCGCCACGCAAGGAAATTGACAAGACGGCATTAGGCGCAACACAAACAGTTCCATGGAAATATTTCAACAATCCGCTTGATGCCATTGCTGAGATGAAAGCACAGAACATCAAAATTTGTTTGGTTGAATTGACAAGCCACAGCAAGCCGTACTATGAGTTATCGATTCACGATTTTCCACTGTGTATTGTGGTCGGCAATGAAATAACCGGCATTTCAAAAGAGGTGATTACTGCTGCCGATATTGCCGTTGAAATTCCGATGTTTGGTCACAAGCAATCGCTCAATGTTGCCGTGGCGTACGGAATTGTTCTTTATGATTGCTTGCGAATTCTTCAGACGGCGAAGCAAGGGTAAAATAATCTGTTTTTTCAAGCGTGTGGATTCTAATTACTCCGGCTCGTACAAGGGTTGTAAGAATACGTGAGGCGCGGCGGCGAGATACGTTAATGAGACTGGAGTACTCAGTGACGGTAATTTTTTCGTTGACCTCAAGATACTCAAACAAACGTTTTTCGTTTGTTCCGATTGTGAGGGTGAGTGATTTTTCAGACGATTCATCTTTCAACACCTTAATCACTTCACGGCTGGCAAGAACCGATTTATCTTTTACACGGATAAAAGCTTTCCCACCATTCTCTTCCGTGACCACAAAGTGCGGCTTCGTATCACTTTCCTCTACTGTGACAACAATGATATCCTTGTGATTGTACGGAACAAAACTCACCTCCATGGCAACTGGCGGATTACAATAAAATTCTCCTGCCTGACGGATTAAATCGACTTCACTTTTTTCACTTTCAACACCGATGAGTGTACCGTCATCATCAACACCAAAAAGAATGATGCCACCGCTGGTATTGGCAAATGCACTGATCGTTTTTGCAATTTTTTCAGGAGAGGAAACCTTTCTTTTGAACTCTAGTTCAAATCCTTCTCCCTCGTCAATTAACATTTTCACGTCATGAATGTTCATCAGTATCCTCGTGCCGCCATCCTGGTAAGGATAATTGAAGAGCGACGTTGAACATACCGAGACATATCGTTCGGAGTATGTTTACGCGGGCTTGGAATAACGGCAGCCATTCGTGCCGCTTCTTCTCTTGTTAACTCTGAAGCAGATTTACCAAAGTATCGTCGGGCAGCAGCTTCTGCGCCGAAAATTCCGTTCCCCCACTCGATGACATTGAGGTAAATCTCCAATATTCTCCTCTTGGAAAGAATCCTTTCCATTCGCAGTGTAATGACAACTTCTTTGAATTTACGAATAGGATCTTTCGAAGTCGACAGATATAAATTTTTCGCAAGTTGTTGTGAAATGGTACTGCCGCCGCGCGCT
>JBFMDF010000219.1:0-4363 GCA_040753935.1 Bacteroidota bacterium
TATTTTCATATGCTCTCATGTATGTTTGTTTGGCAAGCGCGGTATCTGCCCCCTGAAATCCGTACAGCGAAGTAGTCAACCGACCGTTGAACAACTGCGCCGACGCAGAGAGCGACACAATACAAAGAGCTATGACTATTCTCAACAACATGATTAACCTTTAGGCATCGGATGGGCAATTTCTTCCATCCTCTTCTTAAAATCAAACTCTTTCATGTCATGCATTTTGGGAGTGTGACACGTTTTACACAATTTTTCGTCACCCTTGATAACCATTCCGGCAGCAATTGCCTTTTCTTTATTCTCAGGTTTGTTGTGAATGTTTTTGTACCCAGATGCCGCACCATGACATGCTTCGCACTGAACACCCATTTCTGCTTTAAATGTTTTTTCAGCCGGCTGCCCATAGCCCGTGGTATGACATTCCAAACATTCTTTGGCGGTGGTAGCATCGGCAATACCTTTAGCCGTTGCAACTTCTTTTGCTTTGTCCGACTTTAACACATTAAATGCTTCAGCGTGTTTTGATTTTTTCCACACTTCAACCTGTTTGCCCTGTTTCGGTAAATTGTGACAGGCACAAGCGTTAACACCAACAAATTTATTTTGTGCAATAAGCGGAAGTGCAAAAACGAACATTATCAAAAGAAGAAAATATTTTTTCATGTATGGTCTCCTTTGAAGTTTGTTGTGAGGAGAAGTAAAAAACCTGTTAGAAATGCGGCAAACGATGTGCCGAAAACAGCTACAGAAAACCGTTGAAATTTACAGCAATTGCTACTATGGCTTCTTATCATTGAGAAACACCTTAATTCAGCGTTTGCAAACGTAGGAAGAAATAGGATGGCTTTGTCCTTTTCCCCACCTCTCTTTCCTATACGTTTATGACGACTCAATTTTTTTGATGTAGAGATACAGTGAAACCGCGAGAATCGTAATAATCAACGTCGAAATTCCCAAACCTTTTCGTCTGAAATAGTATTCGTCAATGGCTTTTTGTGCTTCTGTTTGAACAAACACAGCAACTGAAATTCCTGGCGACACAACTTCACGGAACTTTGCTTCACTAAAAGAATGAATCATTGTGCGCGACTGTAATCGTGCCTGGTGCGCATCGCGCAATTTGAATTTAGCTTCTGATATCTCCATTCCCTTTTGCTCTGCATCAACAACCAGTGACTCTGCCTGTTGTTGTTGCCGCGACAGACTATCTATCAAATGACGCATTGTCTTGGCTACAAAAAATCCTTTCGCGTTGTTCGATTCGCTGTGACATTTTGTGCACACTGCAGCAGGTGACGTTCCAATCAACTCATCTGCCGCATGAACGATGTAGTGATTACTGTGGCATGTTTCACATTCCGGTAATTTTTTTTCATCAAATGCTTTTTTATGAGGACTCGCAGAAAACAATTCAGCATTCAACGCATGGCAAGTGCCGCACACTTTGGAAACAGATTGAACTCCCGGCGGCGCTGCACCATGGTTACCGTGACAATCATTGCAGGCAGGAGCGGCAAGGTCTTTTCGTTCCAGCAACGCCTTCCCATGTACACTGTTTCGATATTTCTCAAATTGATCGGTAGGGATTTTATATGAACGCATGTAGGCAGCATCGCTGTGGCATTTTGCACACGTCATCGGAAGATTAGTAGGATGAATTGTTGAACGGGCGTCGTTTGCTGAACGAATGCCGTGATTCCCATGACAACTAACACACTGAGCAACTTTCGTATCTCCCTTGGCGTGTTTTATTCCGTGAACACTGGTTTTATATTTCTCATACTGATCAATCGGCAAGGAAGGATTGTATGAACGCATGAATGACGCATTGGAGTGACATTGTGAACAAACTTTCGTCACGTTTAACGGGGAAACAGGCGACGCCGGATTTTTTACTCCAACAATGCCGTGAACTCCATGACAGGTAGTGCATTGTGCAATATGTTCTTTCCCGGTAAACGATACCTTGGCGTGTACACTCTTTTGCAATTCATCCCACTGATTTGTTGGAAGGATTGAACCATAGTTCTTCATCACCTTCTCGGAAGAATGGCAGGTAGCACAGCGCGCAGAAATGTCATCCCCTTTCGGCACGCCAATAAATCCCGCCTTCTTACTCATACCGATATCCATATCGTCAGACGTTGGATCACCTCCATGACATCCAGCGCAAGAAATTCCTTTTTTGAAATGAACATCGGAAACATACTGTTGCGATGGTGTGTCTCCCAAACCTGAATGACAGGTGTAACATTGGTCGTCGGCAAGTAAATAATTCCCCATTGAAAAAATCAAGAGAGAAAGAAATAGAACCACAGATGTATGTTTCATGCCAGCCATCCTATGATTGTGAGGATGATAATAAAAAGTACCACAAACAAACCGAAATACGTAATAAAGCGGTTCGTTTGTCCTTGTGAACTTTTTCTATCCCAGAAGGGAACCAGTGTCCACAACACTCCCCCGATACCAAACATCAGTATCCCAAATAATTCACCGTCAAGAAATACTACATGACCGGGTATGTATTTGAGCGTTTGAAACATAAACAAGAAATACCATTCCGGTTTTATGCCGGCAGGGGCAGGCATAAACGGATCGGCTTTCTTTCCTAATTCCCAAGGGAAATAAACGGCAAGTATTGCAAGCACATTTAACACAATCAGCCACAAGAGGAGATCGCGCAAAAGAAAATTGGGAAAGAATGGCATTTTCTTCACTTCTTCATCTTTTGCATTTTCCAGGTGCATCGGCATGCTCATGCCTTGTATCTGAACAAGAAGAAGATGAACGCTCAACAGCACCGTAAACACTGCAGGAAGCACGGCAACATGCAGACCGAAAAAGCGTGATAGTGTTGCACCCGTAACATCTTCGCCACCGCGTAAGAATTGAAGTATCGGTTCACCAATAATCGGAATGACACCGGCAATATCGGTACCGACTTTGGTAGCAAAGAATGCTAATTCGTTCCACGGCAGAAGGTAGCCGCTAAATCCAAAAGTGAGCGCAAGGAAGAAAAGGAACATTCCGGTTACCCACGTTAGTTCGCGCGGTTTACGGTATGCACGCTCAAAGTACACACTGAACATGTGAATCATCGCCGCCAGAATAAAAAGATTTGCCGCCCAACTATGCATGGAACGGATGAGCCACCCGAACTGCACTTTGGACATAATGAATTGGATGCTTTCGAACGCCTGATCTTCGCCACTCTTGTAATACATCAGCAGTAATATTCCTGTAACAACTTGAATGATGAACAGAAATAACGATACTCCGCCAAAGTAGTACCAAATAGAATGGCGATGCACCGGAACATATTTTTTCTTCACCACCTCTACCACATCAGAAAGATGGAGCCGTTCATTCAGCCATTGATACATTTCCGCAGAAATATTTTTCATGGAATAATCCTCATTTGGATTATGATTTATAGATTACGACGTCGTCACCTTGTAACGCGACTTCATACACATCAAGAGGCCGCGGTGGCGGGCCGGAAACGTTTCTCCCATTCAAATCATACTTTCCGTTGTGACAAGCACACCAGATCAGACCGAAATCGCTTCGGTATTGTACGGTGCAGTCCAGATGTGTGCACGTGGCAGAGAATGCTTTGAATTCACCCTTTGCATTTCGTATGAGAATAACAGGTTTGGTTCCGAATTTCACAATCGTCCCAGTGTCGTTGGCAAAGTCGGATATTTTTCCGGCTTTTACACTTTTCACTACTACTTCTGATTGTTTTGGAGGCTTGAGGTACGAAAGGATAGGATAGATGACGGAAGCAAGCCACGCCGTTGCACTTCCGAAGAGAATGAGTTTCAAGAAATTCCGTTTATCGGTCTGAACTTCTTGAGGAAGATGTTCCACCATGGGAATCTCCTTTTGTTATTTTGGATTATGACATTCGTTGCAATTCATTTCTTTCCATGCATCACCGATATCGACAGGGTGTTTGTATTCGATGCCGTCGATGGACAGACGCAGGCGGTCTTTTTCAAACTGTTGGCTGAGAATAGTATGACAGATATTGCAGTCGCGTGACAGTACTTTCCCGTCATCTGTTTGATGTTTGCCATCGTGGCAGCGGAAACATCCTGGATAGTACATATGCCCAATGTTATCCGCAAATTTTTTCCATGAAACTCTCATGTAGGGGAAATAATTTCGATTGTAAATTTTTTGAAGTTCTTCAATAGATTGTCGTATTTCGGTCTGCTTGTTCTTGTAGATCGTCGGATAGTTGATTCGATAATATGATTCAAATTGAGTTCTGATACTATCGAGTGCTTTCTCTCTTGTTGTGTAAGGATAATCCAACAGGTTTACCGACAATGCTTTGGCATCAGGCAAC
>JBFMDF010000220.1:0-4356 GCA_040753935.1 Bacteroidota bacterium
CGGCTATTCAAATTGCTGGGGATATGTTGCGCCAAATGGTAAAGAGTATGCAATCGTGGGAACTCTCAACGGCACGCAAATCGTCGATATCAGCACGGATACATTAAAAGAAGTTGCATTTATTCCGGGTCCCTCATCGCAATGGCGCGAAATGAAAGTGTATCAGCACTATGCGTACGTTGTTACTGAAGGAACCGGCGCCGGGCTTCAGATTATTGATCTCGATTCGATGAAACTCGTTAATACAATTACCACTACTCAAGTCCCTTCAGGACACACTGTGTCAATCGAAGGGAAATATCTTTACATCAACGGAGCGAGGTACGGTAACGGAGGGATTATCGTTCTTGATTTGACCGATCCTGTCAACCCTGTGTTTGTCGGTTCATTTCAGGGAGAGTACGTGCACGACTGTTACGTGAAAAATGATACAATTTACGCCGCTGCAATTTATGGATTAGGGTTGGATATTCTAGATGCGACAAACAAAGCGAACATCAAGCGCATCAATTTAGTTCATTATCCGTTTGCGGGAACCCACAATACCGATGTTTCGCCAGACGGGAAATATGTTTTTACGACTGATGAAATTAACGGCGATCCGAATTTGATGGGGAATATCGTCCGCGTGTGGGATAAAACTGATATTAAAAATTTAAAACTCGTCGGCACCTATGTTGCAAAGCCGAAAACCATTGCGCATAACATTCATGTGAAAGGGAAGTACGCGTACGTAGCGCACTACACCGAGGGCATCCGCGTCGTCGATATTCAAAATCCGGAAATTCCTGTTGAAGTCGCGTACTATGATACTTATCCTGGCAGTGCGCATTCTACTATCGGCAACTGGGGAACGTTTCCATACTATCAATCAAACCGAATTATCGCCACCGATATGAACGGAGGATTATTCGTATTGAATTTTGCCGGTCAACAAACGAACATTCCTGTTGCGCGCGCGGTTGTAACGGTAGTAGATTCGGTAACAAATCTACCGGTTGAAGGAGTTACCGCCGAACTTCTTTCAAGCCAAAATTATTTTGTTACCGATGCGCAAGGGATTTTCAAACTTGGGTCACTCTCCGATACTGTTTCGATCAGGTTTTCCAAGAGGCGGTATGATGGCGGCTATGAAACAACAACCCAAACGCTGACGATGCCAATGAATGCCACAGGAACAATCACGGTAAAACTGAAGCCGCTTCCCACCGGCAGTTTAAATCTTACCGTAAAAAATTCGCAGAATGCTGCCCCACTGGGCGGAGCCAAAGTACAAATTCAAAACACGGCAATAAATGGTTTCACTACCGATACCGGCAGTTTTCACGTTCCTTATTTGTTGTTGAATGAGAAGTTCCGCGTTGTTGTTTCCAAATTTGGTTTTGCCGTTGATTCAATTGAGGTGACGCTCGCTGCTGCTGAAAATAACGTGGAGATAGTATTACAGGAAAAAAGAAAGGACGATTTTGAATTCGATCTCGGTTGGACCGTAGGAAGTGTAAATGATTCAGGAACAATGGGGCGATGGAAGCGGGCAAAACTGTTGCCAATTATTTTTTTAGGAGATACACTGCAACCTCCAGCCGATCACAGCAATCCCGGGGAAATTTGTTTCGGTACCGGACCAACAAACAACTTAAATGACAATGTGGAAGGGCGAACAACACTTGTCTCTCCTTCTTTCAGCGTCAACGGTATGACGATGCCAACCATTCTGTACTGGCTCTTTACCAATACACGCTCAAATCCGGTTGACGATACGCTGTATGTTGAATTGTCGAACGATAATGGGGCAACGTGGAAAACGGCAGAAATAATCACCGGCAAACAGCAGCGATGGACGCAACATCGTATTGTCGTTAATGATGTTGTTGCGGCATCATCGGCAATGAAAATTCGTTTCGTTGCTCGCGACGGGGGAGCGCCAAGTACGTTTGAAGTAGCTATCGACGATGTTGAATTTGGCGACGGACTGCAGCCGGCAAGCGTACGGGAGGAGGAGGTTCTTCCAAAAGAGTTTCATCTCTCGCAAAATTTTCCCAATCCATTTAATCCAACAACCACTATCGAATACTCACTTCCTGTTGGCGGATTTGTGACGCTTACAGTGTATGATCTTCTCGGAAGGGAAATCGTATCCCTTGTTTCTGAAAAGCAGGAGGCAGGAAGATACTCTGTGACAGTAGATGGTAGAACGATGGCGAGCGGTGTGTACTTCTACCGACTCCATGTGGGAACATTTACTGCAACCAGGAAATTTATTTTAGCGAAATAACCTGTCGTAAAACCCTAACCGGCGTGTGTGGATTTTCGTTATTTTAGGTTGCTGCGGTTATATCAATTTTTTACATCGCGTGCTTCACCGCCGTTTCTATTTCGCGCACCAGCGTTCTTACAAAATCTCCATGTTCCGGCTTCATCAATACACTTCTGAAAATTGTTGTTGTCGGTGCATCGGCAACAAATTCCGGATAACGATTTCGAATGCTACCGGATTCCACCGTTAAGGTGGCAAGGTACAATGGATTGGTAGGATGATTCATTAAATCGTGAAAGACGCTGGTGGTACATTTGGTTATTTCAGTGGCGGTAAATTTTTTTGTTCGTGGAAAATAGGTAACGATATCCAAATCTGGTTTTGCATATTCACACAGTGTTGTGCTTTGGTTGAGCAGACTTGACCACTGCAGTGCCGCGGTACGTGTTTTCCGGAGAATTGGGCCAAGACCGGTGTGTGGTTTCAATGGAAAGCATTGCAACGTTGCCCACAGTGCTGCCGCTGCCGCACCGGGGCGCGAACATTCCAACGATATTTCTCCGAGATGAAGTTCGTGTGATGTAAAATAGGTGTATGGAGAATCGTGCTTGTAGAATTTTCCGACTTCAGGATTTTTGAATAAGACACAACCACACCCGTACGGCTGTAATCCGTGTTTGTGCGGATCAACGGTAATACTGTCGCATTCTTTTAACTTGAGAAATGCGTGAGGATCAATCATGGGTTGTTGGTCGTGTGCCAGCAGCATAAAAAATCCTCCGTAAGCGCAATCGGCATGAATGCGGACGCCGTATTTCTTTGCTATTGGCAGAATATCATGCAATGGCTCGATTGTGCCGATTGAGGTTGTTCCAATTGTTACGACAATTGTCCCGATGTTATTGCGAACAATATCTTGTTCTATGTTGTCGAACGATTCCAAACAAACATGCTTTGCCCCAATGACCTCACACATGCGTTTGTGGGTGTAGTGTGCCGAAGAAGAATACGCTATTGTTTTTTCCGGATGAATGGATTTAGCAATCCATAATGCTTCAAGATTGGCAATGGTTCCGTTCGAGGTAAGATGTCCGAGGTGCTGTGTATAGCCAAACATTTGTGCCAGTTGCTGAACAACTTCTAACTCGAGGGCAGCCGTTGCCGGGCCGCCATCGAGCGCATGATTATTTGGATTAATTTGCATTGCCATGAGGTATGCCGCAATAGCAATGTCGTGAGGCGGTTTCAACATTTGTCCTGCGTACCGTGGATGAAAGAAGGGGTAATTGTACTGCAGTCTTATTTCCAACTCAGAAAGCACATTCTCCATTTCTTTTCTATCAATCCGCACGGTAGTATCGGCGAGAAATGCTTCCCACCGCTGGCGAAAACGTTCCTGAGCATCAATACTCCGTTTCATGAGGTTGTAAAAAGAGTTTTTACTCATATTTATTCCTTATATGTAGGTGCAAATCCTTTTCTCTAAAACAAATTTCATTGAACGATGGAGAAATATTCTCTATTTTGCAATATCAAAAATAAGGTTACTATTATTCATGCTGAACATTGCCGTTGAAGCCGCAGTCGAAGCGGGTAAATTTCTGAAATACAACGTCGGAAAGATAAAAAATATTGAGCGCAAAAAGGGACAAGAAACCAATCTGGTGACGGAAATCGACAAACAATCTGAGGCGCTGATTATTAAAAAAATTCATCAGCATTTTCCGTCGCATGATATTTTGGGAGAAGAAAGCGGGGCGCATGAACTGAAATCGGAATACCGATGGATCATTGATCCGCTGGACGGAACAACCAACTACACGCATGGCGTACCGATCTATTCTGTCACGATCGGTATTGAATACAAAAAAGAAATCATTGCCGGCGTTATTTACGATCCGAATGCCGATGAATTATTTTCTGCGGAGAAGGGACAAGGTGCCTTTCTGAATGGCAAAAAGATTCGCGTGTCGTCAACAGATCAATTGATTAATAGTTTGCTCGTCACGGGATTTCCATACAATGTCAAAGAAAATCCGGATCAGGTTGTCGATCATTTTGTGCGCTTTCTTCCAGTAGCGCAAGGTATTCGCCGGTTG
>JBFMDF010000221.1:0-4336 GCA_040753935.1 Bacteroidota bacterium
CTCGGCGGACTTGTCTTTCCCATCCTACTTGCTGAAAAATATTCAGAAAAATTTTCGCTTGGTCTGGTTACCACTTCCGGTTCGCTCGGATTGCTTTTTCCGCCGTCGTTGCCGATTATTTTGTACGGAACATTTGCTGAAGTATCCATCGATGCATTATTCCGCGCCGGTATTGTTCCCGGCATCATTTTAGTACTCGTGATTGCACTCTACAGCGTTCAGCAGGGAAACAAAGCTCACGTGCCGCGGCATTCATTTGATGTGCGAAAAGCATGGAAAGCGATGAAAGAATCAGCGTGGGAAATTCCTCTTCCCTTTTTCATCATCGGCGGTATCTACGGAGGATGGTTCACGGCGACGGAAGCGGCGGCAGTGACGGCGTTCTACGTCTTCGTTGTTGAAGTGTTCATCTACAAAGACCTGAAATTTTTCACAGACGTTCCGCGCGTGATGAAAGAGAGCATGGTACTCGTCGGTGCAATCCTGATGATTCTCGGCTGTGCAATGGGATTGACGAGTTATCTCATCGATCAACAGGTGCCGCAAAAGTTGTTCGAGTACATCAGTCAAGTTGTTACAAGCAAAATTTTCTTCCTCGTTCTGCTCAACCTCTTTCTTCTGATCATCGGGATGATGATGGAGATTTTTTCAGCGATTGTTGTCGTTCCGTTGATCGTTCCTGTGGCAAAGCAGTACGGCATCGATCCTGTGCATTTAGGAATCATCTTTCTTGCTAACTTAGAAATCGCATATCTCATGCCTCCGGTCGGGTTGAACCTATTCATGTCGAGTTTCCGGTTCAAGAAATCGATCGGTCAGGTCGCGTCGGCAACATTGCCGTTCATTCTCGTTCTCATCATTGCACTCATTATCATTACCTACATTCCGGAATTGAGTTTGTGGTTTGTGCAATAAAATGCCCACTTCCGTTGCATAAAATTCTTTGTGCCTCTGTGACTTTGTGTTTATATTTACAGCGGTATGGCTAAATCAAACACAAAATACGTCTGCCAGTCGTGCGGATACGTTTCTCCGAGATGGATCGGCAAATGCCCAAACTGCAACGAGTGGAATACGTTTGTCGAAGAAGCGCCGGTACCGGCATCAATTGCCCGAAAATCTGGCGGTGTATCGTCGAAGTTAAATCCGATTCCGCTGTCTGAAGTTGATACTATCACAGATGTCCGGTTCCCGACAGGAATTGCAGAGTTTGATCGTGTTCTGGGTGGCGGGATTGTTTCGGGAAGCGTGATTCTATTGGGAGGCGATCCGGGAATTGGAAAATCGACATTGATGCTGCAAGTAGCACTCCATTTGAAGAAGAAAGTCATCCTGTATGTTACGGGAGAAGAATCGCCCAAACAGGTGAAACTTCGCGCTGAGCGGCTCGGGAACATTTCGGATACCATCCAACTTCTCGCCGAGACGAATCTTGAAATTGTTGCCGATATCATCGAACGTGCAACACCCGATCTTGTCATTGTTGATTCCATTCAAACGCTTTTTCATCCTAACCTGGAAAGCGCACCGGGCAGTGTGGGACAAGTGCGCGAATCAACCGCACTGCTCACACGCATTGCGAAGACGAAACATGTTCCCATCATTCTTATTGGTCATGTTACCAAAGAAGGTGTGATTGCCGGTCCGCGCGTGATTGAGCACATGGTCGATACGGTTTTGCAGTTTGAAGGGGAGAGGCACTATGCGTACAGAATTTTACGCGGCATCAAGAACCGGTTCGGTTCAACGAACGAGATCGGCATTTTTGAAATGCACGATACTGGACTGCGCGAAGTCCTCAATCCGTCGGAGGTATTCCTCTCCGAGCGGACGTACGGCGCCAGTGGCGCAACAATAGTGGCAAGCATGGAAGGAACGCGACCGATATTGATTGAAGTGCAAGCTTTGGTCTCAACAAGTAATTATGGCATGCCACAGCGCACGGCAACAGGATTTGATTTGCGACGGCTGTCAATGGTACTTGCAGTGTTGGACAAACGAGTTGGCATCAACACAGGGGCGCATGATGTGTTTGTAAATGTTGCTGGCGGTATCAGGATAGACGAGCCGGCTGCCGACCTTGGTGTTGCAACATCTATTGTTTCTTCACTGCGGGATATTCCTGTAGATTCGCAAACAGTTGCTATTGGCGAGATCGGTCTCGGAGGCGAGATTCGCACCATCGCTCATTGCGACAAACGAGTGCAGGAAGCGGCGAAGTTAGGATTCAAAGCGATTATTATTCCGAAGACGAATGCAAAAAAGATGAAATCATCAAATGGCATCACGATTATCGGCGTTGAAACAATACAAGAAGCGATGAAACAACTGATAGGATAGGAACGTGCGACTCACTGTTAAAATGAGTCGCACGATGAGAGTAATTTATTTCAAAAGCGACATTTTCTTCACGTAAGTCTTGTTACCTACATCCAACCGAGCTAAATACATACCGCTTGGTAACGTACTTGCATTCCATCGTATAGAATGTTTGCCTGCCGCTCGAACTCCATTTATTAGTTCAGCCACTTCTTGCCCTATTGAGTTGTAAATTCTCAAAACAACTGTGCTTTGTTCAGGAAGATCAAAGCGCAATACTGTGCTTGGGTTGAATGGATTGGGTACATTCTGTTCAAATCGAAATTCTGAGGGCAACGCCACAAACTGTTCGTCGGTATTGAAGGGAATATATTGTCCGCGGGTGCTAATCACTGTGCTGTACAATGATTGGATATTTCCTGTTGAGATCGCAGTAATTCTATAGTACACCATTGGCCGCGATGGATCAGTTGAAAATCTCACCTCACGATCAGTGAATGATGTGGAAGTAGTCGTTGCTATTACCGTCCAACTGCCGTTGTTGATTTTCCTTTCAATACTGTAGTAACTCAGAATTGGTGATGGGTGAGGATCCCACGCAATAGTTACATAACCAGACGAATTAGCGAAGTGAACATTTGTTGGCGCTACAACAGTTTTCACGGCTCGTGCGGCATTAACACGACCGTAACCATAATAATTATCAAAACCAGTTGTACCCTTGTCTTCTGCAGATTGCTGAATTATTGTCCTCACTTGTGAAGGCGTAAGATTAGGATTTACAGAAAGGATTAAACCAGCAATACCGCTAACGTGTGGTGCTGCCATCGAAGTACCGGGCATATAGCCATAATTTTGAGTTACATCGGTACTGTATGGATCTCCGGCATAAAGAGGATCGACAGCAATATTAAAAGTATAATTTGGAGTCGTTGAATAAACATTTTTACCAAGCATTGTTGCGTCATTGTAATAAACAACATACCCGACTTGATGATAACCGTAACCGCCCGGAGCTGATACGCATACTTGAAGACCCTGACTTGAAAAGGATGAAAAAGTATCGTTAGCATCCGTTGATGACACAGCTATGACATTTGAATAGCTTGAAGAATATGCCGCCGGATATAATACTGAGCCACCATCTTCATTTCCTGCAGAAGCAATGATTGGAACACCATAAGTATTTGCATATATTACTGCATCTAGCGCTTGTTGACTTGCACCGCCACCTCCACTGTAATTTATCACAACTTTTTTCCCAGGATTATTGCGTTGATAATTAACTGCTTCGACAACTCCATTATAGAAATACGAAAAATACCCTGAACCGTACGCATCAAAAACTTGAATCGGCATTATTTTACAATTCCAAGCTACTCCCGCTATCCCAGTCCCATTATTGCTTTCAGCAGCTGCAATACCGGCAACATGGGTACCGTGTCCGTAATTATCTTTAACTGTTCCGTCTGTTTCATCAGTCCAATCGCTACCCAGTATAATTTTATTTTCATCGTCCAAATCAGGATGAGAAAGGGAACCATTGAGCATTGGAATTCCTGTATCAAGTATTGCAATAATGATATCAGAATTTCCAGTCGTGATATTCCATGCTTCGTCTGCATCAATATCAGCGTCATTTGTTCCGGCAGGTGGATTCTGCCCTGTGTTTTTCAATGCCCATTGATGTCCGTCTGTAAAATAAGGATCATTCGGTTCAAGATTTATTCTGGTAACCATATTAGGCTCTGCACTCAAAACAAATGGGAGTTTTATTAAATCATCTACAGTTGAGATTTCATCTTTATCAGCAGGTAATTCTACTAAACCCCATCCTCTTTCGTCAAACTTATTTTTTATTTGACCGCCAATGGCATTTAGTAAACTATTTATTTGTGATTGAGTGGCAGAAGCTGATATTTTCACTGCAATTTCTCTTGCGGCAAATTGTACTTCTTTCCCCTGCCAAATGTTTGTCTTCACTTCTTTCCCTGCAACTCGTTCGATATTATGCTTC
>JBFMDF010000222.1:0-4326 GCA_040753935.1 Bacteroidota bacterium
TTGCTTGCAGTAAAAGGTCCCGGTCTCATCATCCTCATTCCCGGCATCGACCGAATGGTGAAAGTTAGTCTCCGCACCGTTGTGCTCGATGTTCCACCGCAAGATATCATTACCAAAGACAATGTTTCGATAAAAGTGAATGCGGTGGTGTACTTCCGCGTCGTTCAGCCGGATAAAGCAATTGTGAGTGTAGAAAATTACATCTACGCTACGTCGCAGTTAGCACAGACCACACTCCGCAGCATTCTCGGGCAATCTGAATTGGATGAACTGCTGTCCAACCGCGAAAAGATCAATCAGGAACTGCAGACAATTATCGACCAGCACACTGAACCGTGGGGAATTAAAGTTTCCAATGTTGAAGTGAAGCAGGTAGATTTGCCGCCGGAAATGCAACGAGCGATGGCACGGCAAGCAGAAGCAGAGCGCGAACGTCGTGCGAAGATTGTTCACGCTGATGGTGAATTGCAAGCGAGCGTAAAATTGGGCGAAGCAGCGCAGGTCATCCAACAAAATCCCATTGCCCTGCAGTTGCGGTATCTGCAAACGTTAACCGAAATTGCAAGTGAAAATAACTCTACAACAATCTTTCCACTGCCGATTGAATTGCTGAAGCCGTTTCTGAATTCAGGGAATGCAGAAAAAGGGAAAAAATAAGCGAGAAAAATAGTCAGCCGTGCGAAGGTTTTAACCCTTCGCACGGTGATGAATGAATAGCATCAAAAAATCTCTTCACCTTCTCTTCGTCCAACTTTCCATTCGTTCTCACACCGCTACTGCCAGTAATACAAATCGCGTTGTGGTGTTTTAACAATTTCTGTAACCATGAAATTTAGTACACTTCATCATGTGTTCCAATATCCACTAAAATAACTGTCTTCTCTTTGGTAGATTTGTTTTCCTCTATCAGAAAGATAATACGACAATCATACCCGCATGAACAAGCAAAAAGTCCTTGGAGTTTACCACTGAGTTTATGTGTCTTTAATTCTTGTGAGGCAGGATCCGAGGCGAGCAGTCGTAGAGTGTTGTTAATCTTTTCCTGAAGCGACTCATTCCCTTTGGTGAACTTTTTATACGAACGTTGGAATGAGGGGGTAAAAACAATGTTCATACCTCATTCCGCTTGTAAATCGCGTAACATTGTTTCAACATCAGAATAAGATGTCAGTTTCCCTGAATGAAAATCATCCTTCGCTTGAGATGCAATTTTTGCAATTTCTTCCCTGCGTTCTTCAATCTGACGTTTGCGTAAAATTTCAAGAAGCATTTCGCGTTCCTGATATGAAAGTTCATTGGCTTTATCAAGTACGGCGTCTAATGTTGACATCTTGCGTCACCTCCTTTGACAAAGTAAAAATTTTGCTATCGAATATCAATCATTATTTAGCGAAAGAAAAACGAAGCAACACCATGGGGAATATGGGGAACAATTTCTGCAGTTGCTGCTTCAGAAATAGGACCTGGTCCGCTCGGCATTGCCGAAACCAATCCGAGCGCTGAGGCGCCATATCGGATTGCCAATTGTGCTTCTTCAACAGAAGCAATACAACAGATTTTTACTTGAGTAGTGTTCATAGAATAAAAAACCACAGATAGCACAGCGTGTGTCTGTGAATCTGTGGTTCATTCTTTAACCGTACGATGCGAAGCATACTTCGCACGGTTTTTTGTTACGCTGATACTGTATCTCCGCAAAACTCATCAAATGCCGCAACAAGTTCAGCGGCAATTTCGTCTGCCATCCGCCCTTCAATTTTGAAACGGGGGATGAAGTACACAAGTTCTTGACCTTTATACAGCGCAATCGAGGGGGATGAAGGGGGAATACCTTGCAACCACTTCTCGCGTAAACGGGCTGTTGCTTCTTTTTCCTGTCCTGCAAATACAGTCACAAGTGTATCCGGCTTAACCGAATGCTGTAGTGCTTTGCGAATTCCTGGACGCGCTTTCCCAGCCGCGCAACCACACACAGAATTTATGACTACCAGAAGGGTCCCTTTATTGGTGCTGAGCGTCGCATCAACTTCCTCAGGTGTCATTAATTCCTTAAACCCGATTTCCGTCAACTCATCACGGAACGGTTGTATCATCACTGGATCGTACATTGTCATTACCTCACTTGTTAGTAAATAAAAGACTCATCATTTTCAACATCATTAAAGTGAAATATCGTTCCCAATCAAAAATGATACGAACATCACCTTCTTTTCTTCTTTGTTTTCTGTTTCGTAGGTTTCTTCACCGCTTTCTTCTTTGCAGTAACCTTTTTCTTTGTTGATTTTTTCTTCGCCGGTTTTTTCGTTGCAGATTTCTTCATCTGTTCGGCAATCAAATTTAATGCGCTGCCGGCTTTGAACCACTCAATCTGTCCTTCGTTGAATGAATGATTCAGTTCAATGGTTTCCATAGTTCCATCGCTGTGTTTCACTTCCAAGAACAACGGCTTGCCCGGTGCAAACGTTGCTAATCCTCGTATTGCACAGAGATCATCTTCACGAATCTTATCGTAATCAGCCGGATTTTTGAAGGTCAGGGCAAGCATTCCCTGCTTCTTCAAATTCGTTTCATGAATGCGGGCAAAACTCTTCACAATAATTGCTCTGCCACCCAAAAAACGAGGTTCCATTGCAGCATGTTCGCGTGATGAACCTTCACCGTAATTTTCATCACCAACAGCAATCCAGCCGATTCCCTGCGCTTTGTAATCACGGGCTACTGCAGAAAAATCTTTGGTTTCACCGGTGAGAACGTTTTTTCCTTTCCCCGCTTCGCCGGTGAAGGCATTTACCGCACCGCTGAACATATTGTTGGAGATATTATCAAGATGTCCGCGGTATTTGAGCCACTTACCAGCCGGAGAAATATGGTCGGTCGTGCACTTCCCTTTCACCTTCACCAACACACGAAGATTCTCAAGGTCGGTTCCTTCCCACTTCTTGAACGGTTCGAGCAACTGCAATCTATCGCTTTTTGGATTGACCACCACCGTTACCTTTGAACCATCTTTTGCCGGTTTCACGTATCCTGCTTTATCGGGCTTAAATCCTTTCTTCGGAAGTTCTTCACCGGTCGGTGGTTGAAGTTTCACCAACTCTCCTTTTTCATTCACAAGCATATCCGACAACGGATTGAACGTCAATTTACCGGCAATCGCAAACGCCGTAACAATTTCCGGCGACGCAACAAATGCGTGTGTTGCAGGATTGGCATCGTTTCGTCCGGTAAAGTTCCTGTTATACGAGGTAATGATGGAATTCTTCTCACCCATGGCAACATCGTGTCGCTTCCACTGACCGATACAAGGACCGCACGCATTGGCAAGCACCAAGCCACCGACATCGGTCAATACTTTCAATTGACCATCTCGTTCAATGGTAGCACGAATTTGCTCACTGCCGGGTGTGATGACGAATTCAGATTTTGCTTTCAATCCCTGTGACAGTGCCTGCTTGGCAACTGAAGTTGCGCGCTCAATATCTTCGTACGAAGAATTGGTACAACTACCGATAAGTGCAACTTTCAGTTCTTCGGGATATCCTTTTTCTTTCACTGCTTCGGCAAATTTTGAGATAGGCCAAGCCAAATCTGGTGTAAAGGGACCGTTCACATGCGGTTCAAGTTCATCAAGATTAATTTCAATGACCTGATCGTAGTATCGCTCGGGCGAAGCAAGCACTTCCGGATCGGGACGGAGATGTTGAGCAATCTTGTCAGCCATTTTTACAATTTCGCCTCGGCGTGTTGCGCGAAGATAATCTGCCATGCGTGAGTCGTACGGAAAGATTGATGTCGTAGCGCCGATTTCCGCCCCCATGTTGCAGATTGTTCCTTTGCCTGTAGCGGAAATTGACTGCGTTCCTTCGCCAAAATATTCAACAATCGCACCCGTTCCCCCTTTCACTGTTAAAATTCCGGCAACTTTCAAAATCACATCCTTTGCGGAAGTCCAACCGTTCATTTTTCCTTTTAGGTGGACACCGATAATTTTCGGAAACTTCAATTCCCATGGCATTCCCGCCATCACATCAACCGCATCGGCGCCACCAACGCCGATAGCAATCATTCCCAAGCCACCGGCATTCGGCGTATGAGAATCAGTACCAATCATCATGCCGCCGGGAAACGCATAATTTTCGAGCACCACTTGGTGAATAATTCCCGCACCCGGTTTCCAAAATCCGATACCGTATTTATTTGAAACGCTGGCAAGAAAATCATACACTTCTTTGTTATCGGTAGTTGCCCGAAGAAGATCGCTCACCGCACCAACTTCTGCCTGAATCAAATGGTCACAATGAACTGTTGAAGGCACAGCAACTTTCT
>JBFMDF010000223.1:0-4325 GCA_040753935.1 Bacteroidota bacterium
TGCTTTGGATTAACCGAACCTGATTTCGGCTCAAATCCCGGCGGAATGATTACTCGTGCGGAAAAAAAGGACGGCGGTTTTGTGCTCAACGGCGCTAAGATGTGGATTACCAATGGCACGATTGCCGATGTTGCTGTTGTGTGGGCTAAATTGGACGGCATCATCCGCGGGTTTCTTATCGAAAAGGGAACGAAAGGATTTTCCGCTCCCGAAATGCATGGTAAACATTCACTTCGGGCATCGGTAACATCAGAGTTGGTATTTCAGGATTGTTGGATTCCGGAGACAAATATTCTTCCAAAGTCCGAGGGATTGAAATCGCCGCTGATGTGTTTAAGTCAAGCACGGTACGGAATTGCATGGGGTGCAATCGGCGCCGCCATGGCATGCTACGACAGTGCGCTGAATTACGCAAAGTCTCGCATTCAATTCGGTAAGCCCATTGCCGCGTTTCAAATGACACAGGAAAAATTAGTACACATGCTTACCGAAATTACAAAAGCGCAGTTACTTGCTCTTCAACTCGGACGGTTGAAAGATCAAGGAAAAGCAAAGTTCACACAAATTTCAATGGCAAAGAGAAACAACGTGTACCACGCTTTAGAAATTGCTCGTATGGCACGGGAGATTCACGGAGCCAACGGTATTCTCGATGAATACCCGGTGATGCGTCATGCTGCCAATCTCGAATCGGTCAAAACATACGAAGGGACACACGAGATGCACACGCTGATTATCGGTGAAGATATCACCGGTATTGCAGCGTTTGAATAGCACAACCTATTTGTTATGTCATCAAAACTTGAAACCATTCAAACGTTGATCTATGAATTGTCCAAGGACGAACGGGACAGATTGCGCGAATGGTTCGATGAGTTTGAGGGGGATAGTTGGGATAAGAAATTTGATGACGATGTGAAAGAGAAAAAATTAGATCCATCGGCCTCTCAGGCAAAGAAAGATTTTAACGAAGGGAAGTTTAAAGACGTATGAAGCATGTGGCGGTAGAACAATTTTGGGCGCGATACAATACCATGCCGATTGCCGTGCAGCGTCTTACCGACAATAATTTTGCCGTGATGAAACAGCACCCAAATCATCCGCTTCTGCGATTGATGAAGGTAGATGATTTTATTTCCATGCGCATCGGAAGCCGCTACCGGGCGCTTGCGGTACAGCAAGAAGAAATAACTATTTGGTTTTGGATTGGAACGCAGAAGCAATATAATTCGCTCATTGGGTAATGCTATTGTTTCCGGTGAACTGTTCACAGTGAACGGACGGTTCAGGGTGTTGTTTGCTCGAAGGATGCACGCCGCATCCTTCGCTTGTTTTTGAAATGAAAGGAGCAGTATGAAACATAAAAAAATTATCGGCGATGCCATTACGTATGACGATGTACTTTTGTTACCTGCAAAATCGAGTGTGCTTCCGCGCGATGTGGATGTATCGACTCGACTAACGAAGAATATTCGATTGAATATTCCCCTGATTTCAGCCGCCATGGATACCGTTACCGAATCTGATATGGCGGTGGCACTTGCCCGCGAAGGGGGCATCGGTATTATCCATAAAAACCTTTCGATTGAACGCCAAGCCGAAGAAGTAGATAAAGTCAAACGTTCCGAAAGCGGCATGATTATGAATCCCGTGACGCTCACCGCCGATAAGACTGTTGGCGATGTGTTGGACTTAATGGCAAAGTTCAGCGTGTCGGGAATTCCGATCGTGGAAAACGGGAAACTGGTTGGTATTTTGACCAACCGCGATCTTCGTTTTAAGCCGGACCGAAACCAAAAAGTGGCAGAGGTGATGACGAAAGATCATCTGGTCATCGCGCCTGTAGGAACAACGCTTGAAGAAGCGGAAACAATTCTCCAAAAACATAAAATTGAAAAACTTCCGGTGGTCGATAAGAACGGAATACTCAAAGGGCTCATTACATTCAAAGATATTCAAAAGAAAAAACGATTTCCCTTCGCGTGTAAAGATAAGCATGGACGTCTTCGTGTCGGTGCGGCCGTTGGTGTTACTTCCGATACGATTGAACGAGTTCACGCGTTGGTGAAAGCAGGCGTTGATGTTATTGTCATCGACACGGCACATGGACATTCAACAGGTGTGTTGGAGATGGTGAAACGTGTTCGGTCGAAATTCGACATTGATATTATTGCAGGAAATGTCGGCACGCGCGAAGCAACTATTGACATCATTAAAGCGGGAGCCGATTGTGTGAAAGTCGGTATTGGTCCCGGGTCAATTTGCACTACACGTGTTGTTGCCGGCGTCGGCGTTCCGCAAGTAACGGCGATTATGGAATGCGCAGACGCCGCACGGAAATACAACATTCCCGTCATTGCAGATGGAGGAATTAAACAAACAGGCGACATAGCAAAAGCCATTGCCGCAGGTGCTGATTCGGTAATGATTGGAGGATTATTTGCCGGCTTGCAGGAAAGTCCCGGCGAAAAAGTGTTGTATGAAGGACGCACATACAAAATTTACCGCGGGATGGGTTCGCTTGGTGCAATGGGTAAAGGGAGTAAAGATCGGTACTTTCAGGATGTGGAGGACGATATTCAAAAATTAGTGCCGGAAGGAATTGAAGGACGGGTTCCGTACAAAGGCGAATTGAGCGCTACCGTCTATCAAATGGTGGGTGGGTTGCGTGCGGCAATGGGATATTGCGGCGCGCCGAATATTGCGACACTACAGAAGAAAGCAAGATTTGTCCGTATGAGCGATGCCGGTTTGCGTGAAAGTCATCCGCATGATATTCAAATTACCAAAGAAGCGCCGAACTACCACAGTTGATCGTCATCCGAATGAACTACGCACGCCGTCTGCAATTACTTCGCGATTCGCTCGATAACAACAATGTTGATGCATTCGTCACAACACACCTGCCGAATATTCGGTACCTCTCCGGATTTTCAGGATCGAACGCATTGTTCATTGTTACCAACACAGCGTCGTATTTTCTTACCGACTTCCGGTACGCCGCTCAAATTGAAGATGAAGTTGTAGCCGATGAGAAGATCATCGGTCAAGGCACACTCTTCTCCCTTGCAGCAAAGAAAAAAATCTTTTCTTCTCTTCGCACACTCGGATTTGAAAGCGATCATCTTTCGGTTGAACAGTTTGAACAGGCAAAGAAAGCCGCCGGACAAAAAGAGTTTCGCCTGTTACGCGGAACTGTTGAATCGCTCCGTGCAGTGAAAGAAGAAGAGGAAATCGCGTTGATACAGAAAGCCGTTACCATTACCGATGCCGTATTCAAAAAAATTCTTGGCATCGTCAAGCCCGGCGTCGTCGAATCTGATATTGCGGCAGAGATTTCGTACCTTCATAAAAAATCAGGCGCGCAGAACGATGCGTTCGATCCTATTGTTGCCAGCGGCAAACGTAGCGCCCTTCCCCACGGACGTGCGTCGAATAACACTATCGCCAACGGCGACGTCGTCACACTTGATTTCGGTTGCGTTGTTGATGGTTATCATTCCGATATGACCAGAACAGTCTGCGTCGGCAGGCCGAAAGCAGAGGTGAAAAAAGTTTACTCTATCGTTCTCGACGCACAGCAGCGAGCGATTGAAGCAGTGGCTGTTGGTAAGAAAGCAAAAGTAGTAGATGCAGTTGCCCGTACGTATATTGCTTCCAAAGGATATGGTAAGAATTTTGGTCACTCACTCGGCCATGGGCTCGGTTTGGAAATCCATGAACCGTTCCGTCTTTCTTCTGTCAGTAGGGATGTGCTGCAAACCGGTAATGTAACGACGATTGAACCGGGCATTTATCTTCCGAACAACTTCGGTGTGAGGATTGAGGACGTTGTGGTGGTGCGTCGTGACGGTTGTGAGATTCTCACTTCATCGCCGAAAGAAATGATTGTGCTATAAAAATGAGAAACGTTCTTGTTATTGCGTACTATTTTCCTCCGCTCGGCGGAAGCGGTGTTCAGCGTGTGTTGAAGTTTGTAAAGTATTTGCCGCAGTTCGGTTGGCAGCCGACTGTACTTACGATTGGTCCAACCGCGTACTATGCGAAAGACGAATCCCTGTTGAAAGAGATTGAATCTCTCAATATTCGTATCATTCGTACATCTTCGATAGACCCGAACACGGTAGTTCACAAAAAACATGACGTGGTAAGAATGCCGAAAGAAGGGACCAGGAAACTCTTGAGTTTTATCAGCGATACCTTCTTTATTCCCGACAATAAAATTGGCTGGAAGCGGAAAGCAATCAAAGCGGCATCCGAGGTGTTGAAGAACGAAAAGTTCGATGTCATCTTTGCCACATCACCGCCGCCGACTGATTTTCTTG
>JBFMDF010000224.1:0-4309 GCA_040753935.1 Bacteroidota bacterium
TAAAACAAATGTTTGAAATAGAGATACAAACTCTCCAGAAAATTATTAAAAGCAACACCATAGGAAATGCTCAATCCATCTCTCTTCAATCAATACTTGAATCAAATATTCCACAAAATGTAAAGACTTTTTTCAAAGCCGAAATTGAATGGCTTTTGTATCAGGAGCGAAAAGCAGAACCCACATCCAGCAGGTTCGATTATTCACAAGAAGATATCCGCATATTGCGCGAACAAACAGATTTACTTCTGGTATACCATTTCAATTTCAGTCAACAAGAATTCACGCATACCAGTGACCGGTGTGTGCATTTCCTTTTCAACTATCTGTGTCGTCCCGTCTGGACTCTCGAGCATTTCCTCTTTGAAGAAAAAAATATTCTTTCACACCGCGAGTTGGCTTTGAAATTCCGCTACTGCGCCGATTATGCGTACTATTGGAAAATTATCGAGAAGTATCTCAAAACCAAAAACAAAACCGATCTGACAAAAGAAGAAACATCAGATCTGCTTCATAAAATTGATAGGGAAATTATTCGCGAAACTACTGCTGAGGGCCTTGCAACAATGGCCGAACCATTCTTCAACTTTGTGTACTTCATCCAAGAAAATGCCGGAGCAGTAACCGCCCGCGGCATTCCGACCAAAGCATTAGTATATTTTTTTGAGGACAAGGGAGTGAAGTCAGTTTCCGAATTTCTTCTTGCTCAACGAGATGAAGGGAAAACTGTTCTCCACTATGACGAACTTGTTTCCCTTCTAAAGAATACATTTATCAAAAAAGGTTCGTATGTTGAAAAAGAAACATTGACAATTCCCAAACCAGAGTCCGTTGTTCATCATTCTGCATTGCTCATTCCTGAAAAGGACAAAACCAGTATCATCAATGTATTGTTTGTGGGACAAGAATTAAAATTTCAATCCACAGTAGAAAAAATTATCTCTCTCTCATCGTGGGAAGATGCTGCACTTGAACTCGACCACTTTTTTACCACCAACAACATTGAACCGTACTCGCGCGAAGCTATTGTTTTTACGAACGCACTCCAATCCTATTTTTCATACCGAACACAATCGTAAAACTCATGTTTATTGATTCAGCAAAAATTTATGTGAAATCCGGCAAAGGTGGAGACGGCATTATCCACTGGCGACGAGAAAAATATGTACCTAAAGGAGGACCGGACGGAGGCAACGGCGGTAACGGCGGCGATGTAATAATTCGTGCTGACAAACAGTTAAATACGTTGCTTGATTTTAGATATACGAAACGATTCATTGCAAAGAATGGAAATCCCGGAGAAGGATCAAACAAAGAAGGACGCTCTGCCGACCCTGTTATTATCAAAGTCCCTGTCGGAACACTGATTCGGAATAGTGAAACGGGAGAACTCATTTCTGATTTAACACATCACGCGCAAGAAGTGCTGGTGGCAAAAGGAGGAAAAGGCGGAAAAGGGAATTGGATGTTCCGTTCTCCTACAAATCAGGCGCCGCGCATCTGCACTCCGGGCGAACCCGGCGAAGAATTGTGGCTTGATCTTGAATTGAAACTGCTTGCGGACATTGGGTTAGTCGGATTCCCCAATGCGGGCAAGTCTACACTTATTTCAACCATCTCTGCCGCAAAACCGAAAATTGCCGATTACCCATTTACCACTTTGACTCCGAATTTGGGAATGGTATATTTCCAAGAAGAAAAAAGTTTTGTTGTTGCCGATATTCCCGGTTTAATTGAAGGAGCACACACCGGTAAAGGACTCGGTATTCAATTTTTGAAACATATTGAACGAACAAAAGCGCTCGCCTACCTGATTGACTGCACGAGTGAAGATATTAAGAAAGACTTCAAAGTGCTGCAGAACGAACTGAAAGAGTTTAATCCTGATCTTTTGAAGAAGAAAAGTATCATCGTCATCACAAAACTGGATATTGCAACCGATGAAATCAAAAAATCATTGAAGAAACTAACATTCCCTAAAAAATATCCGGTCTATAAAATTTCTGCAGTAACCAATCAAGGAATTGACGAATTGAAAGAAGCAATGTGGAATTTAGTGAAACAGTGAATGAAAAAACGAATCGAAAATACTTCTCCCGAACTTTCTATTGCTGAAAAAGAATTTGAACAATCTCTCCGTCCCTCCGGCTTTGATGAGTTTTATGGTCAAAAAAAGATTGTTGATAACCTGAAAGTTTTCATTATGGCGGCAAAAAAACGTGGAGAATCACTCGACCACGTGTTACTCACCGGTCCGCCGGGTCTGGGAAAAACAACGCTTTCTTTCATTATTGCCCATGAAATGGGATCAGATATTAAAATCACTTCTGGGCCTGTATTAGATAAGCCTGCCGACCTCGCCGGCATTCTGACAAATCTGAAAGAAGGGGATGTGCTCTTCATCGACGAAATTCATCGCATCAATGCGGTGGTGGAAGAATATTTGTATTCGGCGATGGAAGATTTTCGGTTGGATATTATGATCGACAGCGGCCCAAGCGCCCGTTCTATTCAACTTGCATTACCGCGATTCACACTTGTCGGAGCTACAACACGGGCAGGACTACTTACCGCTCCGCTTCGCGCACGTTTCGGTATCAGTAACCGGTTGGATTATTACACGCCGGATGTTTTGTTTGATATCATCATCCGTTCGGCGCACATTTTGGGAATAGAAGTTGATAAAGAAGGCGCACTCGAAATCGCAAAACGTTCACGCGGAACACCTCGTATTGCCAATCGCTTATTAAAACGGTGCCGCGATTTTGTGGAAGCAGATCCCTCCCTTTCCCACTTCAAAGGAATTATTACGAAAGAAGTAGCCCACTACTCGCTAAAAGCATTGGAAGTTGACGAGCACGGGCTCGACGAAATGGACAAACGTATTCTGCGAGTCATCATCGAAAAATACAACGGCGGACCTGTTGGTATTAATACCATTGCTGTTGCCGTGGGCGAAGAAGCAGGAACAATTGAAGAAGTATATGAGCCGTATTTGATACAGGAAGGATTCATTCACCGCACGCCACGCGGACGTGAAGCGACACTGTTGGCGTATGAACATTTTGGATTGAAAAAAGGAACAACAAATCAACAAACTCTTTTTTAGTGGAAATTGAACTACAAAATTCACACTTTCTCTCCTAACTGAAAACTATAAACAATCCAACGGCTATGGATAAAGACCTGCAATCAATTCAAGAAGTCCGGGAATTGCTAACAAGAGCAAAAGAAGCTCAGTTGGCTTTCCGTGCCTATTCACAGGAACAGGTTGATGCCATCGTGAAAGCAATGGCAGATGCCGGTTTTGCTGAAGCTGAACGGTTAGGCAGAATGGCACACGAAGAAACCGGATTCGGAAAACCGGAAGACAAAAAAAAGAAAAATGAATTTGCTACAAAACGCGTTTGGGAATCAATTAAAGATCTTCGCACAGTTGGTGTCATTCGCGAAGACAAAGAAAAGCGAATTATTGAAATTGGCGAGCCGATGGGAGTTGTGGCGGCGTTGATTCCTTCCACAAATCCTACTTCAACAGTAATGTTCAAAGCAATTATTTCAGTAAAAGGAAGAAATGGATTTGTCGCCAGTCCCCATCCGCGGGCAGTGAAATCAACAGTTGAAGCATTGCGGGTAGTGCACGATGCGGCAGTACAAGC
This sequence comes from Bacteroidota bacterium, assembly GCA_040753935.1. Classification (GTDB taxonomy): domain Bacteria; phylum Bacteroidota; class Ignavibacteria; order UBA10030; family UBA8401; genus SpSt-333. The sequence goes on from JBFMDF010000224.1 coordinate 3,660, forward strand.
AGGCGCGCCGCAAGGATTGATCTCGTGCCTGACTGTTCCTACCATTGAAGGAACAAACGAATTGATGAAGCATAAACTCACCTCCATCATTCTTGCCACCGGCAGCAACCCGATGGTGCGTGCAGCATACAGCGCCGGAAAACCGGCGTATGGTGTCGGGTCAGGAAATGTTCCCGCATTTATTGAACGTACTGCTCACATCGAAAAAGCAGTCGCCGATATTGTTTCGGGAAAGCAATTTGACTTTGGTGTGCTCTGTTCAACAGAATCTGGTGTCATCGTCGATCTTCCAATTAAAGACAAGGTCGTTGCCGAATTCAAAAAATTAAAAGCGTACTTTGTCAATACAGAAGAAAAAGAAAAACTCTCTCGTACAATGTTCGATAACAAAGGCGCAATCAATCCGGATATTGTAGGAAAATCGCCGGTGTTCATCGCACAAAAAGCAGGATTTACTGTCCCCGTCGATACCAGTGTGCTGATTGCAGAACTTCCTGCTATCGGCAAAGAGTATCCCCTTTCACGCGAAAAACTGTCGCCGGTTCTTTCGTTCTTCGTTGCAGACGGTTGGCGTGAAGGATGTCATCTCTGCTGGGAAATGCTGGAATTCGGCGGACTTGGACATACGATGGTAATTCATTCAACCGATG
>JBFMDF010000225.1:0-4285 GCA_040753935.1 Bacteroidota bacterium
TTCAATTTTTAACTTTTAACTTCATTTCCAATGGCCTACCAACATCTCAATCTCAAAATCGAAAATCACATTGCACGCGTCACTCTCAACCGCCCGCCGGTGAATGCACTCAACCGCGAACTTGTCGCCGAACTAATAACTGTAGCGACGCAATTAAAATCGAATGATAGTGTGTGGATAGTAGCAGTTCGCGCGGAGGGGAGAGCATTTTGCGCTGGTGCGGATTTGAAAGAGCGTGCCGGCATTCCGCAAGATAAAGTCATCACTATCGTCGAAGGGATTCAATCCGTTGCATCATCATGGTGCGAACTGCCGCAACCGGTTATTATGGGGATACACGCTCCTGCTCTCGGCGGAGGATTGGAATTCGCGCTCGCGGGCGATATTCTTGTTGCATGCGAATCGGCAACACTTGGGTTTCCCGAAACAAGTTTGGGCATTATTCCAGCGGCTGGCGGAACACAGCGGCTTGCACAGCGCACGTCTGCCGGTGTTGCCAAAAAATGGATTCTCACAGCCCAACATTTTTCCGCACGCGAAGCAAAGGAAGATGGTGTTATCGATTATATTTTTCCTGATTCCGAGTTTGAAAAAGAATTCGAATCGCTTGTCGCGAAAATTTCTTCAAACGCTCCGCTTGCACTTCGTCAAGCCAAGCGGGCAATTGAAAGTTCATACACTGATTGGCTACTTGATGGTTTTGACCACGAACTAACTCTCTACCGACCACTGATACCCACCGAAGACCGAACAGAAGCGCTGAAGGCATTTGCAGAAAAAAGAAAACCAGTGTGGAAAGGAAAATAAGTCAATGATGGAAATGCTGGTACCATTGGAAAACAGTTTCATTATTTTTTCCATCGGTATATTTACCGCAGTGTGCACAGAGAATGTAAAGTTCTCATTCCGTTTGTTCTAAAAAGTCTTAGCAAACTTCGCGTCCTCTACTGTAAAATATAAAACTACTCTATGATGGTACGCAGTATAACTTTGTTAACATTCACGATTCGTGGGATGAAACAACAGCGATTAAGCGAGTGAAAAAAACAGCGCGGCCAGAAATCCGGCGATTGTAGCCAACCCAACTTCGGCCCCACCATCTTCGTACGCTTCAGGCATCATTACCGAAGCGACCATTGCCAAAATTCCACCTCCGGCGAGTGCTTCGACGAGCGTTAGAATGGCTGGCGGACTGTTGATGAGAAAGATGTTTCCCAATGCCGCCGCAATTGTACCTGCAATAATCAGCAATATCCAGAGAGAAAAAATTTTGATTTTGCTGAATCCTGCTTCCAGCATATTCGACGAACTGCCCATTGATTCGGGTAAATTGGAGAGAAAAACAGCGAGCAAAAATGTGTATGTGTACGACTCAAGGGTAACAAAACTTGCACCGATGATGATAGATTCAGGAATTGTATCCATCATTGCTCCGAGAAACATCGCAAACGGATTGCCGGCTGAGGCATGCTTCTTCATATAATTCAGTTCTTCAACTTTGCTTAAGCGGCTGATGTTCGATGCGGCTATTTTTTTCCAGTGTTCTGCATCCATCGGTTCTTTTAGATGTTGAACGTTGTGAAGTATCCGCTGAGAATTGAGTTGTTCAACCGCTTTTCGGAGATTTGGCGAAATTTCCATCAGCGCATCAAATTGATCTTTTCCTAATCGCAACAGCGTAGCATCGGTAATAGCAATTGCCGATGCAGATCTTGGATCGCCGGTGAGAAGTGCCATTTCCCCAAAGGAGTGACCACTGTCGAGTGTTGCAATGGTTCGTGTCTGCCCGTTTGTGCCACTTCGAATCTCGATCTGTCCATCATTAATTAAGTACAGTGCATTACCTGGGTCTCCCTGATGGAAAATTACTTCTCCTGCTTTCACCGTAATAGGTTCCACACATGTTAGAACAGTTTCCATTTCTTCGGGCGGAAGTGAGCGGACGATTTCAATTTTCGATAGTTGCTCTAATATTTTTTTTGATTCTTCTTGTTTCTTTTTTAGATAGTAGAACTTTGCCAGCGCCGGATGACGAAGCGCCGCCCCTTTTTTATCAAGCCATTTATTAACAAGGTAGTAAATTAGTCCTCCCACGATAAATCCACCCGACACCCATAACCATGCGTTAAATCCAGAATGTCCTGCTTCCTGAGTGAGACGGTTTGCACCTTTCATCGCCAATTCAATAGCAAGAGCCTGAATAAGTGCGCCGGTTCCAAATGCCATGATGATGGCATTCAATCGTTGAGAAGGTTTTGTGAAAAGGCCGAGTGCTGTTCCAATGATCATCGAAAGCATTGAAACAATTGCCAACGCTCCTGCAATGAGTGCCCTCGTAATATCAAGTGATTCAAAAAAACTCATACCAAAAAGAATATATCTATAAATAAAAGTGAATACAAAGTGTTTCTCTGATAGTATTTTGAAGAAATACCTTGTTTTCGTATATTTGTTCAAAGAAATTTAGTGAGTTGGCAGAACGGCTATTGCATCCGCCTATGGCGGACGTCCGCAAGATAGCAGAAAAAAAAATAGTATTGGTGAGTTGGCAGAACGGCTATTGCACCGGTCTTGAAAACCGGCGTCCGCAAGGACTTCTGGGTTCGAATCCCAGGCTCACCGCCATTCTTCAATGTATTGGGTATATATTTTATATTCCCGCAACTACCAACAGCATTATGTTGGTCACACAAACGACCTTTCCCAGCGATTTGATAGACACAATCGAGGTGTAGTAAAATCCACAAAGCGTTATCGTCCTTGGGAATTGGCACACAGCGAAGAGTATCGCAGTCGTTCTGCGGCAATGAGACGAGAGAAGTATCTAAAGAGTGGAATTGGCAGACAGGAGGTGAAGTTGATCCTTGAAAACTATTTAGTGCAGAACGGCTAATTGCATCCGCCTTTGGCGGACGTCCGCAAGGACTTCTGGGTTCGAATCCCAGGCTCACCATAAAAGAACAAACCATATCATTCATACACCCTTACTGATACCATCTTAAATATATCCGAAGGATCCTTCGGACCGCCAACTTAATGTGGAAATCACGCCGTAAGGCATCTGAAACATGTATCCGCGTGCTTTATGCGTGCGTTAAAAATTGAAAATCAGTCGATTTTCACAACCATAACGGCTGCAGATGCTGTGTTTAGAAGTTTTTCGGATATCTCTCTATAGTAACGAAGTAACGACACAGATTTTTTGCTCTTGTTTTTCGGGCATATTCTCTTAAAAGATTCTTACTGTTCTTTCGTTGTTGGCAATAAAAAAATGTAGTATATTTTTGCCTAAGGGAGTGTATTGACTTTTGAAGTTAACGAAGTAACCACACGCGTTTCACCTCTTTTTGAATCTCGAAAGCGAAGGGGGCAAACTACATTTTGTAGTTTTCAAACATACTTTTCATGGAACAGCAACTCTCACAAAATAAACTTGCTGCGCGTCAGTGTTTACTTGAAGCAGATAAATTGATCAAAGAATCTCGTTTTGCCGATGCTAAGAGTGCAATTGAGAAAGCAAGAGCCCTTGATCCGTCGAACTATTACATCAGCGCGTTTATTGACAGGATTGCATACTTTGAAAAAGAGAAAAAAACAGACGGGAAAGATATTCTTCATACACAGGCGCCAAAAGCACCGCAAGCACAACCGGCAGAACCAGTTCCAAAACCTCATCAACCTGCGGTAACGCCGCAACAACCGCAAAAGCAACAAGCAACAGTTCAGCAGGCAAAGCAACCCACATTAGTTCATGCAACTCCAGCCGCGCCGACGCCAGTAGTACCGCCAGTGTCAACAGTTCAGACAAAAGCCGAAGGATCCTTAGGAAAAATTCCGGCGTCAGAGCCGGCAAAAAGTTTTCAGCAAAAAGTTGCTCCTCCGGTGTCCCCAACAGTAAAACAAAGTCCGACGGTGTTGCCGGTACAGACTCCGCCGGTGAAACCGACTGTAACACCAGCTGATCAGGTTACACCTCCTGTTACTGCACCTCCAAAACCAGTTGATGAGAAAAAAATTTCTCCAGTACAGAAAGTAGAAGAAGTTGTTAGTCCGATAGCACCACCGGTAGTTGAAAAGAAAAAAATGGAAGAACCTGTTCGCAATGAAGTTCAATCGGTGGTTACTGAACCAACACCATCGTCCGGAATTCAAGAACCTCCCCGTGAGCACGGCATTTCAGAAACACAATTGGAGGAAATGAAACGCAAAATTGAAATGCTGACGAAAGCATTGGAAGAGGAAAAGAAAGCCCGGGAAGAGATGAACCGTCTGCAAATTCAACAGG
>JBFMDF010000226.1:0-4273 GCA_040753935.1 Bacteroidota bacterium
TCAACCCGGCGGACAGTTAACAATAACCACTGAAGTTGAAAATTATCCCGGTTTTGAGCACGGTATCCAAGGTCCCGAACTGATGGAAATCATGCGCAAGCAAGCGCTTCGGTTTGGTGCAGAGTCGCAGTTCAAAGTTGTATCAAAAGTTGATTTCTCAAAACGTCCGTTCAAAGTTTGGGCGGATGATGAATTATTTACAGCGGATGCCGTGATTGTTTCTACGGGAGCTTCGGCAAAGTGGCTCGGTCTGCCGTCGGAAAAAGAATACTCCGGTTACGGTGTTTCGGCGTGCGCAACGTGCGACGGATTCTTCTTCCGTAACCAGGAAGTGTACGTTGTCGGCGGCGGCGATACGGCGATGGAAGAGGCGAGTTTTCTGACGAAGTTCGTGTCGAAATTGACGCTTGTACATCGCAGAGATGAATTCCGCGCATCGAAAGTAATGCAAGAACGTGTGCTGAAGAATCCGAAAGTTTCTGTCGAATGGAACAGTGTTGTTGAAGAAGTGCTCGGTGTTCACGAAAACGGCAAAAAGAAAATGACCGGATTAAAATTAAAGAACTTGAAGACCGGTGAAGTGAAGCAGGTAAAGGCGGATGGATTATTCCTTGCGATTGGGCATCAACCGAATACGGAATTGTTCAAAGGAATTCTCGATATGCATCCGAACGGATATTTGAAAGTGCAACCAGGTTCGACGAAGACAAATATTGAGGGTGTGTTTGCTGCAGGAGATGTTGCCGATTCATACTACCGTCAAGCTGTGACTGCGGCTGGTACAGGATGTATGGCGGCGATTGATGCCGAGCGGTGGTTGTCGGAACATGATTAATACCCTCATACAAAGACATCAACGTATAATGAAAGCGCCTTCTCAATTGAGAGGGCGTTTCTGTTTTTATTTGTCATCTGATTCTGTCTTCTTTTCATGACAGATTGAAAATTTGTCTGCAGATTCTGCCATCAATTCATTCCAACAGATTACCTCTTTCTATTTTTTATTTTTTTTGCGGTTTTTTCTTTGGCACGGTGATTGAAAATGTAAAGGGCAAACAGAGCATAAAATCACCAACCTACAATAAGGAGATATACCATGTTAGTACGATATAAAACATTTCCGTCACTCTTTGATATCGACGAATTATTCAATACTTCCATTCCCGTATGGAATAGTTTGAATGTTGTTGAGCCGATGCGTGGAGTTGCTGTGAAAGATACCGGTGATACGGTTAATGTTATTGTCGAACTTCCCGGAGTTGCAAAAGAAGATGTCAAAGTCACACTGCACGACGGAGTTCTCACCGTTGCGGCAGAACGTAAACAACCCGAACTGAAAGAGAAAGAGCAGTGGCTCAGAAACGAAATCTCATATGGAAAATTTGAGCATTCCATCAACCTTCCATATCAAGTCGTTGCTGAAAAAGTTGTTGCAATACATGAGAACGGAATTCTCCGGATCACTCTTCCCAAAGCGGAAGAGGCAAAGCCGAAACAAATTTCTATTCGCTAAAAGGAAAGGAGAATTAATTATGACAAACGGAGTTGAAAAAACTGTACACACGCTTGTTCCTGCTGTCGATATCGTTCAGACAAAAAATTCATACATCGTGAAACTTGATATTCCCGGTGCCGCAAAAGACAAGATCAAGGCACAAATAGATGACAACACGCTTCGAATTTCCGCATCCATTGCTGAATATGGCGAGAGCGGAAAAGAGAGCGAACCGGTTAAGGAATATCGCCGCGAGTTTTCGTTGGCAAACGATGTTGACGTCAACACAATCGACGCACAGTACGAACTGGGTGTACTAACAATTACATTAAATAAAAAACCGCAATATTTACCGAAAGAAATCACAATCAACTAACAACAATCGTGCGGCTTACCTTGAAAGTGAGTCGTATGTCATAACCAAAAGAAAGGAGCGATCACTATGTCACTCATAAAAAGAAATCCGACACAAGAAATGACCCGGTGGAGCAGCGAGTTTCCGACATTTCGCGGGCTCGAATCGCTTCGACGGGACATGAACAGAATGTTCGACGAATTTTTCCGAGGCGATATTCTTGCGGACAGTTCGTTCTTTAACCGCGATTGGACACCGGCAGTTGATGTTGTAGAGAACGATGATTCCTACGTCTTGAAAGCAGAACTTCCCGGTATGAGCAAAGATGATGTGAAAATCACTTTGGAAAATAATGTGCTTACGATCCGCGGCGAGAAGAAGAACGAAATGGAAAAAAAGGAAGGAAACTTCCATCGCATCGAACGTAGCTATGGAGTATTTGAGCGTTCGTTCACGATTCCCGGAACAATCAAAGCGAACGACATCGACGCCCAATACAAAGACGGCATCCTTACGTTGACACTACCAAAAGCCGAAGAAGCAAAGCCGAAACTGATCGATGTGAAGGTGAAGTAATCAGAATAAATTCTCTGATGTAGTGTTTGTTAAAATCCCACCTTTTTTGGTGGGATTTTTTTTGCGCATGTTCTGCAGCGACAGTGCAAAATATGCATGAACACGAGTTCAAATTTCAAAAAATTATCTGAAAATCAGGTAAATTACTGGCACAGTGCTTGCTTCAAGTAGAGCAACACACTTGATATTAACATTTCTACTCATCACACACTGGGGTCATCATGAAGAATATTTTTGTAGTTGTTTCTTTTGCTCTCTTACTGGTTGGTTGCGACAAAAATAATCCTGTTGAACAAACCTCTTCAACTGCTGACGTGGAGTTTAGCGAAACGTCAATGTACAAAACTGCGGTTGCAACTGACGATGAGTATGTGCGCTTGTGCAGAGACAGCGTTGCGCATGATTCCTTGCGTCATGGTAAGATGCTTGGGACGCTCAAATGGTATGTCGGACTTTCGGATGCACAAGTTGAAAGCGTCAAAGTATATGGTAAATTATTGTTTGAATCTATTCAAGATATTCGCCAGCAGGTAAAAGACAGTGCGATTACACGCGAAGAGGCACGAATATTAGTACAGGCAGCACGAGATCAATTCGTTGCTTCTGTGAAATCAATCCTAACGGAAGACCAGAGAACAAAATTTGAAGAATGGATCGTGAAATTCTGGAATAAACATCATCGTCGGGGGCATGAAAGGGGAAGCAGAGGTGAACATGGCGGGCATGGTGGAAGGCCATAAAGGTGCTATATGGACAACACGGCGCTGACAAAAAAAGAAAAAATCAAAGTCGGATGTACGGTAATTTTTTCAGCGGTAGTTTTTGTTGTGTCATTGTTCGTAGTACCGGGTGAATTTTTTGTCATATCCACATTTCCGGTACTTGTTGCCCTCAGAAGTATAGAGAGAACATATCTAAAGATCGGAAACCATCCAAAGTAAAAGGCAATTGATAATTGATGAAGACGGGGAAAGCCATTCGCTAAGGATGGCTTTTCTGTTTTTAAAAACGAAGCGTGAGGGTAAGGTTGTTGCTGTATGGCGAGATTGTTGGTGTAAGACTCAGTGCATTTGTTTTACTTCGGTGGACGTACGGAATGAGGTAACCAATGCCGCTGCCGATCGCAGCGCCAACAATGACATCAGTAGGAAAGTGAGCACCGGATGTTACTCTTAGTATCGCGCACGATGATGCAAATGTCAGTGATGTTATCCACACATGTGTTCGATACTCTGACGTTGGGAAATAATCTTCATAAATAATCGCTGTCATCACTCCCGCCGCAAATGCACGTGTTGCATGTCCGGAAAAGAATGAACGTAATGCTTCAATATCCTGTTTATCCTCCATAGATGCGGATGATCCGTACACATACGGACGGAATCGTCTTACACTCCCCTTGCCGTACGACGGAATAAAATTTGAAAACAGCGCCATCTCAAAATACATTGCTGTGATCGTCCCCCAGTCATCACGGATCTTATCATCTATTAATAAAGCAAGCGGAGAGGCAAAAGAAACAAAGAGTGTCATATCGCTTGCAGTCATTTGTGATTTGGAAAAATTTCCTGCAGCAGCCCGGTCGAAGAAGTTTACATCATTCCTGTTCAACCCATTGATCTCGGCAAGAGAGGGTTTTGGAAGGTTATCATCAATCGCCGATGCCGTGAGTGCAACGACAACACCAGCGCCAAATGTCAAACCGTCCATCATCCAGTTAGATTTGTATGGTCCGTTGGTCTCACTCTTTTCTTGTGGAAGAGAGAGTTGAATGAAAACAAGAATCAGAAGAAAATATGATCGTATCATGACAATTAATAAACGGAAAAAAGGAACATATCCAATCA
>JBFMDF010000227.1:0-4272 GCA_040753935.1 Bacteroidota bacterium
GTGAGAATATGAAAACAATCAATCCCGAGCGCAGAAAATTTTTTACAAAGCTTGGTTTTGGAGCATTGAGTGCAGGAGTAGTAAACGCTATTCCGTTCAGGCTTTTTGCTCAGTCATCAGCAGAAAAAAAACACTCTGAACAAAAAATTACCATCGCCATCAATCCGTTGGCGGTAAAACGGACAAACAAATAATACGGTTCCCGTTGCTTGACGGTCACCGTTGTTTGAGAATTCACCAGCCCGCTACGCATTCTGGCGGGGAAGAATAACACACCAATGGCTAACGAACAGAACGACTCCAGATACTGGAAAAGCCTTCGCGAATATTTCAACGATCCTTCCGTGAGCGATGAGAAGGCACGCGAGTTTGCAAAAGAAGTAACGGAAGATTTCGACATCAATACGCTTTCACCAATGTCGCGTAAACAATTTCTTGGTGCGTTGGCGGCATCTGCCGCTTTTGCGGCGGCAGGCTGCACTAACTACCGCGACAAAGGGGAAATTGTACCGTACAACAGAAAGCCGGAAGAAATTACGCTCGGCAGACCGAATTACTACGCTTCAACATGCACCGGCTGTGCTGAAGCGTGCGGCATTTTGATCAAGACGCGTGAAGGACGACCAATTAAGGTTGACGGTAATCCTGACCATCCGGTAAATCAAGGGAAACTTTGTGCTAAGGGACAGGCAAATATTCTTAACTTGTATGACCCGGAGCGACTGAAAGATCCGATGCTTGTGAGTTCGGGAATCCTCACGAAGAGTTCGTGGAAAGAAGTGAATACGAAAATTATTTCTGCGCTGACCGCCACTGTCAACCAGCGAAAAGAAATTGCGCTGATCACTCACACCATTACCTCTCCTTCGGCAAAAAAACTTCTTACAGAGTTTACTGCAACATACCCAACTGCGAAAATATATTCGTATGAATTGTTCGACGACACAAACAGACAATCTGCCTGGGCGAAAACAAACGGCGGGTTGTTCCCGCTGATTCAGTGGGATAAAGCCAAGGTCATTCTTGCCCTTGAATCAGACTTCCTTGGCTACGAAGGGAATATGCCCGAGCAAACACGGATGTTCGTTTCCAAGAGAGACGTCATGAAGGGGAAGAATTTTAATCGCCTGTACTCTGCCGATGCGACAATGAGTTCAACAGCGATGAATGCTGATTACCGTTTGCGTATTCGCCCTGATCAACAATTAGAATTTATCCTGTCACTTATCAATGAGTTCAAACCGATAGCGCAATTTTCAAAGTACGTTCTTTCCGCCTTCATACAGAAGAACGGACTGGACGAAGCAGTGATCAAGCAATTGGTGAACGATCTGCGGCAACACAAAGGTGAAGCAATTGTACATGCGGGCAACACCCTGCCGGAATCTGTTCACATTGCCGTTAACATGCTGAACGACATTCTCGGCAATACCGCGTTGTATCGGAAAGATCACTCCGCTGTTGAACATATCGGTTTTGCAACGAAAGAACAGTGGGAATCGCTTGTGGCGAAGATGAAGGCGGGGAATGTTGGTGTAGTTGTTCATTTCGACACCAATCCTGTGTATCATCTCGTGCCTGATTACGGCTACAACGAAGCGTTGAAGAATGTTGAAACCGTCGTAACGCTTGCTGAAGTTAATAACGAATCAGCCGCGATGAGTCACTACGTGTTGCCGATCAATCATGCGTTTGAATCGTGGGGCGACCACAAAACGCGTACCGGCATCATCAGTTTACAACAGCCGGTGATTGCGCCGCTGTATAACACCCGCCAAAAGGAATCCATTCTTCTTACGTGGGTGAATGGAAGTCCTGACGGTTATAAGGAAACACAGTATCACGAATATCTCATGAACCGGTGGGAGAAGGAAGTCTATCCGGCTCTCAAATTGAAAGTTGATTTCAAAACGTTTTGGTATTCCGCTCTGCATGATGGAGTGGTGACCTTCTCAGAACCTACGCAACGTATTGCCGGCTTTAGAAACGAAGCGATCAATGTTGTTTCGGAAGTCGCGCCGACGAATGGTGTTGTACTGTATCTCCACGACAATTATTTTGTTGGCGATGGAAGATTTTCGAATAACGGCTGGCTGCAGGAAATGCCGCATCCGGCTTCAAAAATTGCGTGGGATAACTATGCGGCACTGTCTGTGGCAACGGCAAAAGAACTTGGCGCAGAGGAAGGAACAATGATTGATGTTTCCGTCGGCGAGCGTTCTATGAAATTGCCCGTTCACATTCAACCGGGACTTGCCGATAAGGTTATCGCAGTGATGTTGGGTTATGGAAGAACAGTGTGCGGTTCGGTTGGTACCGGCGTCGGTTTTAACGCCAACGTGTTACGGTCAAAATCATCATCGCTCTCTCAATGGATATATACCGATGTGAAAGTATCGGCAACTTCTGAACGCTATACGCTTGCCTCTACGCAAGAGCATCACTCGCTTGATGATACCTTTCTGAAAGAGATACACAAGAAACGCGGAGTGATTCACGAGGGAACTGTTGTCCAGTACCTTGAAGATCCGAAGTTCATTGAGAAGGAACATCACGATCTCACCATCGTTCCGAAGATTAAGTACGAAGGGGTGAAGTGGGCGATGGCAATCGATTTGAACAAATGCACCGGCTGTGGTGTGTGCACACTCTCGTGCAATGTTGAAAACAACATTCCTGTTGTAGGTAAAGAACAAGTGCGCAAGGGGCGAGAGATGACGTGGATTCGTATTGACCGATACTTTTCCGGTTCGTCGGATTCGCCAATGGTGAGCAACCAACCGATGCTGTGTCAGCATTGCGACAACGCACCGTGCGAAAACGTCTGTCCGGTTGTTGCAACAACGCATAGCCCAGATGGATTGAACCAGATGGCGTACAACCGTTGCGTCGGGACGAAGTACTGTTCCAATAACTGTCCGTACAAAGTGCGGCGGTTCAACTTTTTCGATTTCCGTGATGACTTCAATGACGGTTATCAGTATCAACAACCGTTGAACATGCTTCATAATCCGGAAGTAACGGTTCGCTCGCGCGGCGTGATGGAAAAATGTACGTTTTGCATTCAGCGCATTATGGATGCGCGTCAACATGCAATCGAAGATGGAGTGGAATTTACCGGCGCCGGCGTAACCACCGCATGCCAGGAAGCGTGTCCGGCGGAAGCGATTGTCTTCGGAAATGTGAATGACAAAAATTCAACGATCTACAAATATCGTCATCATGAAATTGGATATAGAGTTCTTGAAGAACTCAATGTTGCGCCGAACGTGACATACGTTGCCAAGTTGAGAAATATTCAGGAACCAATTTGAAAAATAATTCCTACAGTCTTTTGATGGATAGTTGTTTAGCGTTGGGGTACTCCATATACAGGTTGCTAATCTAAGAAATGATGGCACGTACAGCGGACATTATGTATTAGTAACTTCTAAAGCATCCGGTAGCGGTTGTGGTGCATATACAATTTATGATCCGGGTAGCACTGTCAATCCTATTTTGATGCTAAGTGCATATGATGGGAAAATATACATAGTATATGGTCAGAAGTAATATTTTAGATGAGAAAAAATACGAGATCTTTCCACGTAAAAATTTTATTTGTTTCAATCTTTGGTTTGTTCAATGTCTTAATGTCGCAGGGGGTTGTACACCTACAATTCAGTGTAGGAGATGGTGTAGATTATATTGTCATCGATCCGTTTGGGAGAAAAACAGGCTTGGACCCTCGTGTTAGCGAAATGATCAATAATGAAATACCAAACGCAGGTTACAGTGTCATAAACTACGGGGACGATGAGTGGTTTAATCAGTTTACTATGCGATTGATTTCGCCCCAAGACGATGGCGTATATTTGGTGAAACTGGTGGGTAGATGGCTGAGTAGTTTTTCATTTTATTTTACTGCTGAGCCTGAGAAAATTACTTCACCAAGTATAGGTAAAGAAATAAAATCTTTTCTCGACAAAGATGCCGAGATGACCTACAAGTTTACATACAACGGTACCTCAAGCACGGCAACAAAGGTAGAGAAAGTCATCACCATCACCTCGTTGGGACAGGATATAACAACAGGAGGAAAGTTGAATCTCGTCGGCAATCAGACGTTTGTTAATAGTTTAAATACCAAATGCAGTCAGATGGTTAATTTTTATAATGCCGGCAACAAAGCTCAGGCGCATAACAAACTGAACGAGATAAAATCAAATATCCAAAGCGCATACAATACGCCTACCGGTACCCAGTTTGTGAATGAATACGCATATAATGTGC
>JBFMDF010000228.1:0-4270 GCA_040753935.1 Bacteroidota bacterium
TTGCGAGATGCTCTAAACTATCTTGGAGAGATAATTGGATTGACCACTCCTGATGATATACTAAATAATATTTTCTCACAATTTTGTATAGGCAAGTAATCTGTTTCACGTGAAACATTATGATCATTAAGGTTCCAAAATCTAAATATCAAGTAGTGGTCGTTGGGGGAGGACATGCCGGGATTGAAGCAAGTTTGGCTGCATCCCGTTTAGGATGCTCAACACTTCTCATTTCGTTAAAGTCTAATTCCATCGGAAGAATGTCCTGTAATCCCGCTATTGGTGGAACGGCAAAGGGTCATCTTGTACGCGAAATTGATGCCCTTGGTGGTGAAATGGGAAAGATAGCGGATTCGACCGGAATCCAATTTAAAATGCTCAACACTTCAAAGGGACCCGCAGTATGGTCGCCGCGCTGCCAGAATGATCGTGAGTGGTATTCAAGAGATGCACAGTCAAGAGTATTGAATCAAAAAGGACTTGATGTTCTTGAGGATTCGGTAGCAAGTTTGATTGTTGAAACAAAAAAGATAAACGGTATTCAGACATTCCTTGGACATCAAATTTCGTGTGATACACTTGTTTTATGTGCAGGAACATTCCTCAACGGATTAATGCACACCGGGGAAAGACATCGAAACGGAGGTAGGTTTGGCGAAGCACCAGCAAAAGGTGTCACAGAATCACTTGTTGAATTAGGATTTGTAGCCGGAAGATTAAAGACCGGAACGCCACCACGAATTGATTTAACCAGCATCGATCTGTCAAAGACAGAAATTCAAAATAGCGATGATCCGCCGATTCCTTTTTCTTATCAGACTGAAAAGATTACGAACAGATTGATTCCAATGTATCTTACATACACGAATCAGTCAACACACAAGATATTGGAAAAAGGATTTGACCGTTCTCCTATGTTCACTGGTAGAATCAAAGGAATTGGTCCGCGATATTGTCCATCAATCGAGGATAAAATCTTCCGTTTCGCAGAAAGAGAACGCCATCAAATTTTTCTTGAGCCGGAAGGATACAACACAAATGTCGTCTATGTGAACGGGTACTCAACAAGTCTTCCGGAGGAAATTCAATATGAGGGGCTTCGAACAATTTCAGGATTGGAAAATGTAAAGATGATTCGTCCGGGATATGCGGTCGAATACGATTACTTTCCTCCGCATCAATTAAAGCATACACTTGAAACAAAAAAAATTGAAGGACTCTTCTTTGCCGGTCAAATTAATGGAACATCGGGATACGAGGAAGCAGCGGGACAAGGATTGGTTGCCGGAATTAATGCAGCACTTAAAGTTCAGAAGCGTCCACCACTGATCCTTCAGCGAAGTGAAGCATACATTGGTGTGATGATTGACGATCTCATTAACAAATCAACTGACGAACCATACAGAATATTTACGTCTCGCGCAGAGTATCGATTACTTCTTCGCCAAGACAATGCAGACAGACGATTAATGAGAATTGGAAACGAATTGGGATTAATTCCAAATGAAACGATAGATCGACTTGATGAAAAAGAAGAAATGATCAAACGTGCTATCAAATATTTCACAAAGACTACGATAGCACCCGTAGTTGTCAATCCGCTCCTCGAAAAAAAATCTGAAAATCCGATTTCTGAAAATGAATTTCTCGAAAAAATTTTACGACGGTCAAATATATCTATTACTGATTTGTTAGATCTTATTGAATCAAATGACATTCGATCTTCACTGAGCAACAGTGAGGTACGCCAACAAGTGGAAATTGATGTCAAATATGATGGATACATTCAGAGGCAATATGAACAGATCAATCGTTTCGCAAAATTTGAAGAATACATTATACCCGAACATTTTGATTACAAAAAAATTCCTTCACTCAGCGCGGAAGGGAAAGAGAAGTTACAAAAGATCCGTCCACATTCTATAGGACAGGCATCGAGAATTGCGGGGGTGACAAATGCTGATGTCTCTGTGCTCAGCATTTTTTTGAAACAACATCTAGAGTCTCACTAAGCCGTTCCACGTGAAACAATGACCGAAGAAGAGCTTTGGCTCCATACTCTTTGCAAAAAGAATCAATTAAATATAACGGATATACAATTATCTCGATTAACATTGTTCAAAACATTATTACTGGAGTGGAATCAGAAGATAAATTTGATTTCCCGTAATAATGAGGAACATGTTTGGCGGGGTCATATTGCTTTGTCGCTTTCAATCCTGTTCAAGATAAAATTTCTTTCCGGTCAAAAAATTCTCGATCTTGGCACGGGTGGAGGGTTTCCGGGTATTCCGCTTTCCATTATGCTTCCGGAATGCTCATTCTTGCTGCTCGATGCTACTCAAAAAAAAATAACTGCCGTTCAATCTATGATTGATTTACTCTCTCTTCCAAATGCAAAAACAATGTGGGGAAGAGCCGAAGAATTGAATAAGCAGCCGGGTCTGAAAAATTCATTTGATATCATCGTTGCACGCTCGGTAAGCAATCTTACCAATTTATTTGATTGGGGGTTTCCGTTTCTTAAGCCCACATCAGCAAATGGTGCAACGCCTGTTCTATCTGGTGAAAAAATTACCATTGCTAAGCCATCTCTCATTACATTCAAGGGGAGTGAAATTCAGGAAGAAGAGGATCTCGCACGCCGGAAATATCCAAAAATCTCTTTCTATCACATCCCACTGAATTTTAAAGGAAGCGAAGAATTCCAAAATCTTGACAAAAAACTGGTCATAGCAAACATGTAACCCTATGGAAAAACAACAACTTTTTGAGCAATTAAAAAAACTTTCAACCGAGCAGCGCAATCCCAACTCAATGGATATTGATGCACACTCGATTCCTGAAATTCTTTCGATCATCAACAACGAGGACAAAAAGGTAGCCACTGCTGTTGAGACTCAAATTCCGTACATCGCGCAGGCGGTTGAATTGGTTGTTCGTGGGTTTGTCAACGGTGGAAGGTTACTATACGTCGGTGCCGGCACAAGCGGTCGAGTGGGTATCGTTGATGCATCGGAATGCCCGCCAACATTTGGTGTGCCGTTTGACATGGTACAGGGAATTATTGCCGGAGGAGAAGGAGCTATGTTCCGCGCTGTTGAAGGAGCCGAAGACAGACCTGAAGGAGGAGCAGACGACATTAATTCAAAAAATGTCGGTACCAACGACACTGTTTGCGGCATAGCAGCCAGCATGAGAACGCCGTACGTTATCGGTGCCATACGGCGGGCAAAGGAGCGTGGGGCAAAAACTATTTACGTTACAACCAACCCACGCACAAATCTTAATCTGCCAGAATTCAAACACCTTGCAGAGGCACTGGATGTCGCCATTTGTCCCGAAGTAGGTCCAGAAGTGATCATGGGATCAACACGCATGAAAAGCGGTACTGCTCAGAAGTTGATCTTGAACATGATTACAACAACTGCTATGATACGCCTTGGTAAGATATATGAGAACATGATGATCGACCTGCAAATGACAAACAAAAAACTTGTCGAACGCGCAAAGCGAGTAGTAATGATAATCACCGGGGTGAGTTACGAAGAAGCGGAGAAGTATCTTTCCCAAGCCAATGGTCACGTAAAAACGGCAATCGTTATGATTAAGGCAAATGTTGGGTACGAAGAGGCAACCTCCCGCCTAAAAGAGGCAAATGGGTTCGTTCGAGCGGCAATCGAAGGAAATAAGTATTTTCTTATTTAGCACTTGACAACAAGCATAAAATTTAATAAACTCTCTGCACCAAATGTTGATACTCAAACGGCGGACTATTATCAGCAGTAGTTAATTCATTAATTACATCAATACAATGCAGGAGGAGTTATGAAGGTTGTCAACATGAAACAGTCGTCCGGATCGGGGAGTTTGAAAGCATTTTTCGATCTGGAGACTGCGGAAGGAATCACCATCAAGGGATTCAAAATCGCCGATGGAAAAAACGGATTGTTCGTAGGTGTGCCGTCTGAGCAAGACAGAAATGACAAAACCAAATATTGGGACAAGGTGCTAATGTCTAAAGAGTTGAAAGAGGAACTTACCGGTATGGCAATTCAAGAGTACTCAAAACTGACTGGTGCCTAAATTTTAATATAGATGTGACCTCACCAAACGGAAAACGTCCTTTTAGAGGACGTTTTTTGTTGAACATACAGTTGTTTTTTGCGATAATTGACCCTATATATGGCTCATAAAAACAAAGAAGTAACCTATAAGCATCAGATAAATTTTTGGCAAATGATGAGAGATGTATTGATTGCGTCTCTAA
>JBFMDF010000229.1:0-4269 GCA_040753935.1 Bacteroidota bacterium
TTGTAATCCATACGCAAATGCCCCTTCACGTAATCCTTGTTCAGCGGCATATTGAAAATGTTTGTAGGCGTAGAACGGATTCCACTCTACGCCCCAGCCGTTATGATAAAACACCGCCATATTGAAATGAGCCAACAGATAATTTTTTTCTGCCGCTTTTCGAATAAGATCAAATGCCTTTATTGTGTCCGCTGTAAATCCTTGCCCGAGCAAATACCGTAGCCCTAATTCGTGCAGCGCCGCCGGATCACCGGCGTTTGCACTACGCACCAACGTAAATCCTTCCCACAATTGGTAGGTCACATCTGATGATCGAAGAACTTTGATGGTGATTGTCCTGCTCGGTTTCTCTCGAAACACCTTGCTGGCAACAGAATCGGTGGCTGACCAACTGCAGAGTGGATAGATGAAAAGAAAGATGAGAAGAATAACTCTCAACCAAACGTCATTGCCGTACAGAGCGAAGTTGAAGTATGGCAGATCACTATCATCATGTCTCAACTCTGCATGGTATGACATTCGATTCAGTATTTTTGAGATCGGGTTTGAAATCATGAATATAACCGTCGGGAATTAATCGTTACAACCTGCTGTTGCGCATTGATGATAAGAATACTGAGTATTCAGATAAGAATAAACAAGGAAGAGGAAAATTTCTTCGTCTTCTTTTTCGCATTTGGTTGGTGAATTTCGTAGATTTGATGCAACACACCAAGAAACGTTTAACTGATGAAATTGCTTTATTCATACCTCAAGGGGTACTGGGGATTGGTTATCTTTGCACTATTTCTTGCAACAGTAAACCAGACATTTTCCCTGCTTGATCCGCTCATCTTCCGATATGTTATTGACAATTATGCGTTGAAGTTCAAAGAGTACACCACCGAACAATTTTTAATGGGTGTGGTGTCCCTGCTCTTTGCTTCAATGGGTGTTGCGTTTGTGTCGCGAGTAGCAAAAAACTTTCAGGATTACTACATCAATGTTATTGTACAGCGACTGGGAGCGCAAATTTATGCAGACGGAATCAAACATTCGCTCGACCTTCCCTACGCTGTGTTTGAAGATCAGCGCAGCGGAGAAACACTCGGCAAACTCCAGAAAGTCCGCACTGATGTTGAACGGCTCATTTCATCAGCCATCAACATTCTTTTCACAACGCTGGTCGGCATCATCTTTGTGATAATTTATGCTTTCTCTGTGCATTGGTTAATTGCACCGTTATATTTTGCCACAGTGCCGATACTGGCATTTGTCAGTTCAACACTAAGTAAAAAAATTAAGAATATCCAAAAAACAATTGTTGGTGAAACAACAGCGCTTGCCGGTTCAACCACAGAATCACTACGCAATATCGAGCTCGTAAAAAGTCTTGGTCTGGCAAATCAGGAAATCAACCGGCTCAACAGTGCGACGCAAAAAATTCTCGGACTCGAATTGAAGAAAGTAAAGTACATTCGCGGATTAAGTTTTATTCAAGGAACGTCAGTCAACTTTCTTCGCACAGTAATTCTTTTCACGATGCTATACCTCATCTTCACGCAACAAATAACAGTCGGACAATTTTTCTCATTGTGGATTTACTCGTTTTTTATTTTTGGTCCTCTGCAACAACTCGGCGATGTCATTAACGTCTACCGCGAGACCGAAGTATCGCTCAATAACTTTGAAGAAATACTCAACACACCCAAAGAACCCCGTGCCCGCTTACCGATGCCGGTAACGACAATTGAAACACTGACATTCCATAAAGTTTCATTCAAACATCAGACTGCAGTAAACCACGCTCTGCACGGAATCTCATTTTCGGTGCGGCAGGGAGAAACAATTGCTTTCGTTGGTCCCTCGGGCTCGGGAAAAACAACACTTGTTAAATTGCTGGTCGGTTTATATCGACCGCAATCCGGAAAAATTCTCTACAACAAGTATTCGCATGATGAAATTGATTTCGACACGCTTCGCGAACGCATCGGTTTTGTTACTCAAGATACTCAACTCTTTTCCGGAACAATTCGGGAAAATCTTCTTTTCGTCAATCCAAAAGCGACTGACGAAGAGTGCCTCGACGTGTTGAACAAAGCCGCCTGTCAATCTCTCCTCGCCCGTGCCGATAAAGGACTCGACACGATGATCGGCGAAGGAGGCGTTAAGGTTTCCGGCGGAGAGAAGCAACGGCTTTCCATCGCGAGGGCACTGCTTCGCAATCCACACTTGCTTGTTTTTGACGAAGCTACTTCTTCATTGGATTCATTGACTGAAGAAGAAATCACTGAAACCATCCAAAAAATTTCCCGACGGAAAGACCTCATCACAATCCTTATCGCACACCGCCTTTCCACGGTGATGCATGCTGATAGAATTTATGTCCTCGAAAAAGGGAGTATTGTTGAATCGGGCACTCATGCAAAACTTCTTCATCAAAAAGGATTATATTACGCTATGTGGCGTCAACAAATCGGCGAGCAAGGCAACGGAATGATGAAAACAACAGGTAAGGCGCGAAAAAGTATTTCACGGAATTAATTATCAACCAAGTGACAGTTGCTCTTTCGCTTACTAACCCAACAAAGAATGTTGTTCAACGACGAACATGATGGAATACATGCTATGCCTAAGAAAAAACCTACTTCGTCTGTAGATCTTTTCAATAACAGAACTACGATAGACTGGAATAAGGCTCTCAGACCACTGTTCAAGAAATATCAAGGACGCAAACATCCTCTTGAGTACAAAAATTTATACCAATTGGTAGTGATGGTTGTGCTTTCCGCGCGCGATTCCGATCGGAATATCAACTCTCTTGCCCCTGCGCTGTTTGAAAAATTTCCTTCCATGAAACACCTTGCCAAAGCAACCCCTGAAGAACTTTACCCCTACATCGGCAAAGTCACAAACTTTGCTCACAAAGCACAATGGCTGATTACAACCGCAAAAGAAATCAAAGATGATAAGAATATTCCATTAACGATGGAAGGACTGACACACTATCCCGGTATTGGAAGAAAATCTGCCAATGTTATCATGAGCCAGATGAATGCGCCGGCAGAAGGAGTGATTGTCGATTTACATACACTGCGGGTTGCCCCACGGTTAGGCATTGCGATCGGAACAAATCCCGAAAAAATCGAAAAGCAATTGATGGAGATAGTTGATAGGAACAACTGGCACCTGCTCGGCATGTCACTCACCTATCTCGGACGCGAAACCTGCCGTCCAACCAATCCGAAATGCGAAGAGTGTGTTGTGAACGAGGTGTGCGCATATTATAAATCACAACAACATTGACGCCAGAACATTCAATTATCACCTCCTTATGAAACGAGAAACCCTTTTCCTCATCGATTCTCTCGGAATTGCCTATCGTTCCTATTTTGCTTTTATTCAAAATCCGCTTATCAATTCTAAAGGAGAAAACACCAGCGCGGTATTCGGATTCGTCAACTACCTGAATAAAATTCTTGAAGAACAGCAACCGGATTACATTGCCGCGGTATTCGATACTGATAAGCCAACATTTCGCCATCACGCCTACAAAGAATACAAAGCGACACGCAACAAAATGCCGGATGATATGGCGGCATCGCTTGGATATCTCAAAGAAGTCGTCAAAGCGTACAACGTCCCCGTTCTCGAACTTGACGGCTACGAAGCCGATGACATTATGGGTACACTCGCTAAAAAAGCAGAGAAAGAAAACATTGAAACGTACCTTGTTACATCGGACAAAGATTTCATGCAACTTGTCTCCAAGCGTGTGAAACTGTATCGACCCGGACGTTCCGGAAATGAAGATGAAATTATTGATGAAGACGGTGTCATAAAGAAATTCGGCGTGCCGCCCCATCAGGTCATTGACATCCTCGGACTGACTGGTGATTCATCGGATAACGTACCTGGGGTGAAAGGTATTGGCGAGAAAACAGCATTACCGTTAATAGAAAAATACAATACCATAGAAAATCTGTTGGCACACATTGATGACATTCCACAAAAAGGGTTGCAGGAGAAACTCCGCTCGAACAAAGAACTCGCCCTGCTATCAAAAAAATTGGTTACCATTGATACCAACGTTCCCATCACTGTGGATATTCATCATCTCAAAGCAAAGGAAAAAGATCTTCAGGCGCTCCTGCAGTTGTTTGAACAGTTGGAATTCAAATCATTGATACGGCGTCTGAAAGAACAAGGCGTAATTTCTTCATTGACCGCGCCAAAACAAGAAAAAACGAAAGAACTACCTCCACTGCAGGATATTACCACAACCACCCA
>JBFMDF010000230.1:0-4236 GCA_040753935.1 Bacteroidota bacterium
CAACACTCATTGACGTGCGGTACAATGTGGACCGGTACAATTCTCTAGAGAAGAAAGCACGATGGTCTGTATTCGGTGGACGCGAGTTTCGTACCAATCCACCGGTGAACGAAGGAATGATGCGCAGTGTCAGTGTTATGACTGGGTTTAATACTGTTGAGAAATATCGTCGCCGCACGCAAGGGTGGGATGTGTATTCAAGACTTGAACTTGGCGGACGGGAATTCGGCGGTGATTTTGATTTTACGCATGGTCTTGTTGATCTTCGCCGCTACCAATCACTTTCCGATGACGACCAACTGAGCATGAGAATACGCGTTGGGTCGTTGGAAGGGGTGACAATCGTTCAGCGGATGTTTGAACTTGGTGGGGCGAATACAATACCGGCATATGGATTCAAAGAATTTTCCGGCAACAGAATGATTCTTGGAAACCTTGAATACCAAATGGGAAGCGATATCATTGATGAAGTATTCTTATGGCCCAGTTTTTTCGATTTGATTCTCTTTGTTAATACTGGCGCTGTGGCTACTGTTCCGACGAAACAGGAACTATACGAAGGTTTTGATGTGATATCGGCAAAGTCATTTAAATCTGATGTAGGTTTTGCACTCAGCTGGCATGATGGACATGCACGATTGGGATTTGCGTGGAGAACCGATAAAAAAACATCTGCGGCAATCTTCTTTCGATTAAGCAGGGCTTTTTAATAGCAGTTAGCATCAACAAAAAAGCCGAGCAGATGCTTGGCTTTTTTATTTCCGTACGACATATTGGATTCTTTCAGGCATCTGTGTGACAATTTTGATATTTTTCGGCGCGAGAATCGTCGGTTGAACGAAACCGCTGGTATCGAGCAATATCGATTTGTAATCAACAAATGCACTAAAATCTTTTTCCGTCAGTGGCGCCACTTCGTTTACGCCTGAACGAACAATGACGGAAATTGTCGGTGGAATCAGGACAACACTTCGCCGCTCAGGAACTTGGTTGACTTCAATACGAATGTTGTCGATTGTTTTTTCGGCAATTGGTTGGACGTCGAAATATACTTGAGCAAAAGAATGCGAACGGGAGACTTCGAGTGTCAAGGTGTCGAGCAACGGCACCGTTGCTGAAACAGGCGCATTGATATTGTTGAACAGTACCGGTTGGGTCTGCCATGAATGGATTTTAGCAAGCAGGTTCCGAGCACCTGCAATCGAGATGCTTTCCGGTTTTGTTAGAACAGTGCCGACGATGCCGAATCCTTCACGGTAGGTTGCCGTAATGTTCGGCTGGATGGGAATTGTTTTCATCACCTTGTCATCTAGTTGTACGTAAATAGTTTCCGGCGATGTTTCGAAGATGTGAATGTCTTTCGGCAAATTGAGGTGCCGGTTAAGATCGTTGTACGTGAAGACCGTATCACGTTTCGATAGTTGACTAAAGTCGATTGTGTAACGCAAATTCGGGGAGAGAATGACATTCAACAAGTGCCAGCCATTACTTTGAATTTTCAGTGCAATAGTTTTCGGAAGTGGTGTAGCAATTGCTTTGCCGGCATTAAGATGTTCAATGCGGATGGGGAGTTCAATGGTGGTTTGGAATGTGTTGCCCATATTCACCGAAAGCCACACAAGCGAGGCGAAGATAAAAGAGAAAACAACGATTGTCAGTTTCTTTTCTTTCATTGCGGTGACGTTATCAAACAATGACGCCCGCAGCAACGCGGGCGTGTAAACAAGTGTACGGTAGCGTAAAAATTATCCGCCGAATTTTGCCTTCATCAATTCTTGAATCAATTCTTCTTTGTTTGCCATCGAAATTTGTCTGCCGTAAATCGACAGCCCTTCAACGCCTCGCGCATAATTCCGAAGTTGATGGACCGTCATGGCTTCCAATTCGGCGAGATATTTTTCTTTATCCGGTGACGAGGTTGAAGGCGGTGACGTAGCGCTTACCGTCTGCGGTGATTCATTCTCCTGTGGTTCCGGAATGGTACCTGTCAACCGAGCAATTTCCTCTTCGCTCAAAAATGATTTTGCAAAAACGAGTTCTTCCATATTTTCTGCCGGGCGCGGAATGACATGCTTTGACACTAATTGCCCTACTCGTTGAGCAGCCGCGGCGCCTGCTTCCACTGCTGAGCGCACGGCTGCAGTTTCTCCAAGAATTTTTATGGTGATCATCGCTGGATCGGTGCGTTCTTTGCCGATCAGTTGCACGTTGGCTGTTTTAACCATCGCATCGGCAGCTTCAATAGCACCTACCAGACCTTTTGTTTCGACAAGTCCGAGGGCAAGTTCAAGCATACATATACACCAAGATTTTCCTCATCCTGAACGATTTGGAAAATCTCATTTCTTAAATTATTTCGTAGCCGGGCGTTTGGGAAGAATCATTTCAACATCACTGTGCGGACGCGGAATGACATGCACCGAGACAAGTTCACCAACGCGCTGAGCTGCTGCAGCGCCGGCATCTGTTGCGGCTTTCACTGCTCCCACATCGCCTCGAACCATGACGGTAACATAACCGCCGCCAATCTGCTCCTTGCCGATGAGGGTAACCTTTGCCGCTTTCACCATTGCGTCTGCCGCTTCAATTGCTCCGACGAGTCCTTTGGTTTCTACCATTCCGAGTGCATCTAGTGAGTACTCTGACATTGTATGGCTCCTATAAGTTTGAAATGACAAGAAGAACTGCGGAAAATATAGAGAAAGTGTGTTCGAGAGTCAATTGCTACGGGAGCATTTTTTTTAGACCATAAAATTTCTCTTGCTTAATTGGGGATTTCGTAATAGGTTTTCTACGTCATACATTCGATGGAGGGCTTATGAGAACTCTAACCGCATGTCTCGCCATTCTGTTACTTCTTATTGGTTGTGAACAGGCAACTAATCCTGCAAAAGAAAAATCAATATCGACTGCGGGCAATGTTATTTTTTCATTCGACAAGGCAAATGCTCCGGCGTCAGTAAAAACATTAACCGCTACCCTTTCACGCAGTGGTTATACCCCTCTAACAAAAACGATCAACATTATCAGCGATACTTCCGCAGTGATGTTGTTTACCGAAGTGCCTGTTGGAACATGGAAAGTGAAGGTTGATGCAAAAGATGAGTTTAATAAAGTTCTTTACACTGGAGAAGCTGATGTTGTTGTGTTAGAAAATACTGTGTCACAAGTGAATTTAACACTACTACCTGTTTCGTCGGGTGTCGGAAGTGTGCAGATTAATGTTACGTGGGGAGGAATTCCATCAACGACTTTTCCTAAAACATACGGAGGCACTAATCGAGATTATGCTCAAACAATTACACAAACCTATGATGGGGGATACATTTTAGGAGGATTATCAAGGTCGGTAGGTTCTGGAGGTGATGGTTGGCTGGTAAGGGTAAATGTGAAAGGTGAAGTATTATGGGTGAAAAATTATGGTGGACCCTATGAAGATCGAATTAATGATATTGTTCAAACGTCTGACAAGGGTTTTATTTTTGTTGGATATACAACTACTAGCGATGAAGATTCGTGGATAATGAAAGTAGATTCACTAGGTACGAAGCAATGGGAAAAAATTTATGGTGGAGTAGGAGATGATGCTTTTTTGAAAATCAGTAAAGCCATCGATGGTTCGTATCTGTTGTGCGGTTATTATTCCAATAGTAAGTTTTTTGAAGGGAGAGTCGCAAAAATAACTCCGGCTGGTGAATTACTCTGGTCAAGAACATATGGCGGAAATGGTGGAGATTTTGCAATGAATATTCTTCCGCTTTCTGATGGTTCGGCTATAGTTATTGGTAACAATGGTTCAATTCCGGGGCATCATTATGATTTCTGGGCATTTAAGATCTCGGAAAATGGCGATACACTGTGGCAAAAAAATTATGGCGGTTCTGGTGATGATAGAGTAGCAGGAATTGTTCAGACTTCGGAAGGTAATTACATTTTAACAGGATACACTACGTCCTATGGTAACGGTACACAAGATGCCTGGATTATTGGAATTGATGCGAACGGGAATAGAGTGTGGTCAAACACTTATGGTGAATATGGTGCGGATTATTTATTGAATATTGTAAGTAGTGGGGATAACAATTTTGTCTGTGGAGGAATTACCTCTTCATACGGTAAAGGAAGTCAAGGATGGCTAGTAAAGATTGACAAAGCGGGTAATTTTCTTTGGTCAAAAACATACGGGGGGAATAATTCTGAGTCCATTAATGAACATGAATTGACGAAAGATGGTGG
>JBFMDF010000231.1:0-4222 GCA_040753935.1 Bacteroidota bacterium
GAACAAACTTCTGCTGAAAATAGAAAACAACTTCGGAGGATATAATTTCTACGCGCGAATTCTTGACCCTGATAACTCTGTGGTGGTAAATGCTCAGCGACAGATGAAACAATCTTCCCCAACGAAAAAGGTGAAATGATGATCGTACGAAGAATCGTTGCTCTGATAGTTTTCTTTACTGCGCAGACCACACTTTCTCAAGCGCAGATGGTGGTCAGCGATCAGTTTTTGCGATTGAATGCAAAAGCGAATGATCCGCTCTTTACGAACTATGCGGCGGCTATTCAACGTTCGCGCTTTTTTGCCGATAAGTCGTACTTTATGAATTACTTCACACCCGACAAGCCGATTACGTACTCAAGTCAGTATGCCGGTGATTTTTCTGTGATATGGAAGATCAACAATCTGGTTATTGATAAGATAGAAGATTTTGCGCGTCGACCAATTGTTGTTGCTTCATTTCCCGATATGGCCATAGTAGAGTACGAGCCGATGGCAGACATTAAAGTGCAAGAAACTTTTTTTGTTTATTCATCCGGCGCCGCAATTATCCACCTTGAGATGCAGAACAAGGGAAATATTCCGTACTCCATCAAACTTTATCCGCTGCTGTTTCGTCCTGCCGATTCGATGAATGTGGTTCGTTTTGATGCTTCCGTTAATGGTTACGTGTTCACGCACTACGAGCCGCTGACACGGTTTATCAGCAATCTCTACAAAGACCGTGGTTACCCGACACACTTCCGGAATCTTTTGGCAAGCAGTCAGGCGGTGGACAGTTACGGTGCCGACAGCGCCTGCACGATGGACGATTTTTATTTCGTCATCAAAAAAATGAGTAAAGCGCATGAAGATGTAAAGAATTTGAATGAGAAGAAAAGCGGATACGTTGATTTCGTTGCACTGCAAAATAATGTTGTGTTGAAGCCCGGCGAAAAATACTCCATCCGTTATGTACGCGGTGTGCACGATGCTACTTTTCCGGAAACCGACTTGGTTGCAGATGTACGTGCTGCGTTATCCGCGAATCTGCAGCAGTATGTGGATGAGAATGTCAAACTTTTTCGCTCCGTCCCTCGGTTGAAATTTCAAACGGACAAAGAGCGTATGGTGTACATTGGCGCCTTCAATCTCGTTCGTCAGTGTATGCTTCCACCGAGCGGGCAAACGACGCACAATTTTTACGTTTTTTCCCGCAATCCCGTCTGGGGATGGGGACACGGTCATCAGGTGATGCACGAATCAATTTCAATGATTCCGTATGCTTATCTGGATGCCCAGTCAGCGGAAGAATCACAGCGAGTGTACATTGAGCAGCAGTATGAGGATGGACTCATTGCCTATCGCCATGGTCCACGCGGTCCGCAAGTCTATCCGCACGAAGGAATCCCGACGACGTCGGCGCCGTTTTTTGCATGGACGAATTGGGAAATTTATTCGGTGAGTAAAAATAAAAAATTTCTGAGAGAGGCATACGAGGCAGGCGCACGGTTCATCCGCTATTTGGAAAAAGAACGAGACAAAGATCAGGATGGCATGTTTGAGTGGGGTCCGTACGGCATTATTGAAAATGTGCGAGACGGTTGGAACGTTGTCTTTCAACTTTTTTCTGAAGGAGAAGATGAAGGGCGAGACATTTCTCATGAACTTGACGTACTCGATTTGACAACGGAAGTTGCCAACGAAATGTATTACCTGAAACTCGCCGCAAAGGAACTTGGAGATACCGCCGGCATTCGTGAATGGTCCTCCAAGTTTGATCGTGTGGCAAAATTGATTAACACCTACATGTGGGATCCGACGGATAAATTTTACTACAACGTGAGCATGAGCGACAATTCATTTTTGTTTGAGGGAGCAAGTTTGAAGCGAAAGGAATTGATAGGTTTTCTTCCGATGTGGGCACGTGTGGCAACAAAAGAACAAGCAAAAGAATTAGTCAAACATCTGACAAACGAAAAATCATTTTGGCGGAAATACGGCATTCCCACTATTGCAGCGGATGATCCCAACTACACACCGTTTGTTGACGGATGTTGCCGCTGGAACGGTCCGGTGTGGTTGCTGTGGGATTACATGGTCTTTCAAGGATTGAAAAATTACAATTACGATGCTCTGGCAAAACAAGTAGCCGAGAAGATGATGCTTGCGGTGACCACACAACTTGAAATGAATCACCATTTCTGGGAATCATACAGTCCCGATTTCCCATTGCAGGAAAGTCCCTCGAATTATATTTGGGATTCCATTATGGCAAAAGTGTTGATTGACCTGTACATAAAAGTTCCACGCTCCGATCGCTAAAGTGCGGACAAGACTAGAAAGTTATTCACAAAATTTCAACAGATGACTCAACTGTTTACACAACCACATCGGCGGCTCAATATTCTTACAGGAGAATGGATTCTTGTTTCGCCGCAGCGCGCGCAACGTCCATGGCAGGGACAAACAGAAAAATTAAGGGATGTTGTACTTCCGGAGTACGACCCGCAATGTTATCTCTGTCCTAGTAACGCACGCGCGGATGGGACTAAAAATCCCCCGTATCAATCAACCTATGTGTTCACAAACGATTTCAGCGCACTGGTTCGACAAATAAAGAATGAAGTGTATAATGAGAAGAATCTCTTTGTTGCCGCTACAGAATCTGGGACCTGTAGAGTTGTCTGCTTTACTCCTAATCATCGCACTACACTGCCCGAGATGAGTGTTGAAGACATCCGGCGTGTTGTTGATGTGTGGACGGAAGAGTATCAAACGCTTGGAACACGAAGTGATATCAACTATGTACAGATTTTCGAAAACAAGGGAGAGATGATGGGATGCAGTAATCCGCATCCACATTGCCAAATCTGGGCGCAACAAACAATCCCTGTTGAGCCGCAGAAAGAGTTGATGCAAGCAGCAACATATTTTCAGGGACATCATTCCTGCATTCTTTGCGATTATCTTCAGTTGGAACAACAAGTACATATCAGAATTGTGTGTGAGAATGCGGACTTTGTTGCTGTGGTTCCTTTTTGGGCGGTGTGGCCCTTTGAAACAATGATCGTCTCCAAACGCCACGCCGTATCGTTGACTGACTTTTCTGATGCTGAAAAGAATTCATTTGCCGACATGCTGAAGCGGTTGACAACACGATACGATAATCTCTTTGAAACATCGTTTCCGTACTCCGCAGGCATTCACCAAATGCCGACCGATGGAAACAAAGAGCATCACGTCCATTTTCACATGCATTTTTATCCGCCGCTGTTACGTTCGGCAACGATCAAAAAATTTATGGTGGGGTACGAGATGCTTGCCAATCCACAACGGGATATCACGGCAGAACGTGCTGCCGAACGGTTACGCGAGTGTTCAGAAATTCACTACAAACAACAGACAGCACATCACTAACGGGTCAGGTATGAAAAAAGAAATTCTCATTCAGTGTATTCTTTTAGCGGCAGTCGCAATTGTTCTCCACGCAAAAAATCCGAATTACGTTTCCAATCGTCCGCCCTTGTATGAAAATCAGTACATCCAACTGCCGCTCGGATCAATATCAGCAAAAGGATGGCTGCACGAGCAACTACAACGTTCTGCACAAGGATTAACAGGACACCTCGACGAAATCTGGAAAGATGTCGGTCCGGATAACGGATGGCTTGGGGGCAAAGGAGATCCGTGGGAACGAGGTCCGTACTGGCTTGACGGATTAACGCCGCTTGCGTACACACTCAAAGATCCCGCTCTCATCAAAAAAGTACAGAAGTGGGTGGAGTGGAGTTTAAAATCCCAGCGACCCGACGGCTACTTTGGTCCGCAGCGCGATACAGCACGAACATTTTCAGAGAATGAACGATGGCAGGCATGGATGGAGCGCAACAAAGAAGATTGGTGGCCTCACATGGTAATGCTGAAAGTCATGGAACAATATTACGACGCTACGAATGATAAGCGTGTGTTGTTGTTCATGTTGAAATATTTCAAATATCAGCAAGCGCAACTACCGATAAAACCGCTATCGTACTGGACACACTGGGCAAAATCACGCGGAGGCGAAAATTTACAGAGCATTTACTGGCTCTATAATAGAACAGGCGAACCGTGGTTGTTAGAATTAGCCCAATTGGTCTTTTCACAAACTGAAGATTGGACCGGAATGTTTGAATCAGGCGACCCGAAGTATTGGCACGGAGTAAATACCGGGATGGGAGTTAAACAACCGGGTGTTTAT
>JBFMDF010000232.1:0-4147 GCA_040753935.1 Bacteroidota bacterium
AGTGGTGAACGGCAAACAATATCAGGTTGCTGTACTAAAAAAGACAGCATTGTTTCCTACGCAAAGCGGCACGCTGGAAATTCAACCGATGGAACTTAACTGTCAGGTGCAAGTGCAACAGCGGCGTCGTTCAGGTGATATTTTTGATCAGTTCTTCAACGATCCTTTCTTCGGGATGACGCAAACGGCTAATGTTGGCCTGAAAAGCCAATCGGTGAAAATCACCGTGCTTCCGCTTCCGCAAGCCAATGTGCCGACTTCGTTTCAAGGAGCAGTAGGCAGATTCAATTTGCGCAGTGAAGTGAATAAGCGTACAGCAAAAACCAACGAACCGATTACACTGAAAGCCACCATCAGCGGTACCGGCAATGTAAAAATTCTTGAAGCGCCGAAACTCCAACTGCCAAGTGATTTTGAACAGTACGATCCGAAAATTTCTGAGTCAATTGACAGGTCGAAAGAAGCCATCAGCGGCTCGAAAACATTTGAGTGGTTGATTGTACCGCGCTATCCGGGAGAGAAAAAGATTCCTCCATTTGAGTTTACGTACTTCGATGTCGGGCAACGGCGCTACATTACGTTGCGCACGAATGAGTTCAATGTACTCGTGGAAAAGGGGAGCGCTGAAGCGCCGCAGTTTGCCGGCAGTATTTCGAAGGAAGATGTGAAGTTGTTGAATCAGGATATTCGTTTCATTAAAACGTCGCCGGGTAGTTTCAGAAAAGTGGACGACGAACTCATCAACACGACTGCCGCCATTGTGTTGACGGTGATTCCGCTTGCTGCATTCATCGGATTGCTGGTGTACCGTCAGAAAGAACTCTCGGCAATGTCGGATGTAGTGTCGTTCCGTTCGCGCCGTGCAATGAAAATTGCATCAAAACGTCTGCAACACGCAAAGTTGCTGCTGACAAAAAACAACACGGAGGAATTTTACGCAGAAGTGTCGCGGGCGTTGTGGCAGTATGTGTCGGATAAACTGGCAATAGACAGAGCGGAACTGTCTATTGACAACGTGACGCAAAAACTTCGCGAACAGAATGTCTCGGAAGAGTTGACGGCAAAAATTAAAGAGTGTTTGGAGTCGTGCGAATTTGCCCGCTTTGCACCCGGCAGTTCTTCACAGCAGGAAAAGAACAAAATGTACGATATGGCAAGCAGTATTATCGTTGCTGCAGAACGGGAGTTGGTGCAATGAATCGGATACCGCTGTTCGCACTTTTTGTTCTCGTCTCTTCATCGTTGGTGTTTTCTCAAACAGAAGCGCTCACCACTGTTTTTGAAGAAGCCAATGCATTGTACCTTGAACAAAAGTATACTGAAGCCATTTCCAAATATGAATTGATCATCCGCAACGGCTACGAAAGCGGTGAGTTGTATTTCAATCTCGGCAATGCATACTACAAGAGCGGAAAAATTCAGTATGCTATTTTGAATTATGAACGCGCGGCAAAATTCATTCCGAACGACGACGACCTGCAATTCAACCTGCGTCTTGCCAATGCACATCTCATCGACAAAGTTGAAGCCATTCCGGAGTTGTTCATCTATGAGTGGGCGAATGCAGTGCTCACGTTGTTTCCACTGCGGACTATGGTGATACTGATGTACGTGCTTTTCCTTCTTACGCTCATCTCTTTCTCGATATTTCTTTTTGCTAAAACCTATGAGCAGAAACGCTATTCGCTGATGGCCGGCATCGTCTTTGCTTGTTTGCTGATCATCGGCATTGCCAACTTTACCATTCAATCATACAGAGAATCGAATACCGAATACGCTATCATTATGTCCGATGTTGCCAACATTAAATCGGCGCCGGATAAAAGCGGCAACGATCTCTTCGTCATCCATCGCGGATTAAAGGTGCAGGTGCTCGATGAAGTAAACATGTGGAAGAAAATTCGCCTTGCGGACGGGAAAGTGGGTTGGATTCGTAAGCAAGAGATAGAAATCATTTAACTCCAGTAATGCAAATCTCTCATGCACTTTTGTTGGACGACAATGGAGAAGGTTATTCCTCAACGGTCACATTTTGTTTCTGTGCAAGTGTGATTGTCTATTTACCTTTGTTCATGGAAAAGTTTCAGGTGAGAGCTATGTTCCCGTGAAAAAGAACGAGAGATACTTTTCTGCCTACTTTTTGAGAGAATCGCTTGAAATAGACGATATTCTTTACTTTCCCTACCACCCTTCTCGAAAAAATCCGCAACAAAAACTCAAAAAAATTCGTAGAAGAACATAACATGCGCTCCGCGGGAGATATTTTATGAAACCACACATCCATATCCGATTTCACATTGCAACAGTTGTTACGCTTACCTCTGTGTTATCATTAGCTTTTTCCAATCCAAACACTCCTCTACCGCCTCAACAGAATAACGCGTACTTCATCACGCTGAAAGATTTTACTCAGGAAGAAGTCAAAGGACTCGGCTTCACTCTTTCGAAAGATCTTCAAGTTCACATCGAAGCAACCGGCGGGGGAAGTAAGCATACATGGAAAGAGTTATGGGGAAACCGGTATCATTCAAACGACATGTATGCCGGCGGATGGATCATCAATGCTGATACGCGGGAGGTGGTGTGGGAAATGAGTATGGATAACACGTCGGGACCAGAAGATCAACGCGCGACGGATGAGTATGTTGAGTTGAAGAAAGGTTCGTACGAAGTGTACTTTGCTGTGTATGGTTATGCTTCAAGTTCGGGAATGAATTTCTATTCTATGAACATTGATCGACGGTCGAAAAAACCACGCGAGAAAAAATTTATCGACAAATTTATGCAGTGGTTTAGCGACGACTACAAAGATATGTACACCGAAGGTATGGAAAAGGCAAAAGAGATGTGGGGTATTCGTCTTTCGGTACCGAAATCCGATGAGAGTTTCATTAGCACATTCAACGCTCCTAAAAAACCCGTTCATCTTCTTTTTTCATTGACCGGTGTTGGTGACGGAGCGTATGTGAGGAAATTGCTGACCGTTAGCCGTGATATTACCGTGCAGATTTATGCATTGGGAGAAGGACGAGGCAAACACGAAGTGTTCGACTACGGATGGATTACGAATACCGACACGCGCGAACGTGTGTGGGAGATGACCTACTCTAATACAAATTACGCCGGCGGTTCGTCGAAGAATATTCTCTTCAACGGCGAAGTGCGGTTAACAAAAGGAAGATATGTATTGAACTACGTGACCGACGATTCACATTCCAGAGAGGATTGGAATTCCGCACCACCCTATGATCCGTTTAACTACGGAATCACCATCACAGCGAAAAATGAAACCGATCGATCGGCCGTAACCGTTGCAGACTACAGTGAAGAAAAGAAAAATATCATTGTTCAATTAACGCGCGCGCGGGATAACGATTTTCTCCAAGCCGGATTTTCATTGAAAGAAGAAACACGTCTTCATATCTACGCGCTTGGCGAAGGTCATGTTGGAGGGAATGAACTTGCCGATTATGGCTGGATTATTAACGCGAAAACCCGCGAGCGTGTGTGGGAGATGAAAATGCGCAACACCGTTCACGCCGGTGGCGCTTCCAAAAACCGGCTTGCCGACGAGTTCATCACATTGCCGATGGGCAACTATCTAGTGTATTATCAAACCGACGATTCTCACGCCTACAATGAATGGAATGACGACAAGCCGTATGATGCCGAATCGTATGGTATTACCATTTATGGTGTTGGTGAAAAATTTTCGCCAGCCAATGTTATGCCATACACTGACACTGAATCACAGAATACACTCGTGCAGTTAATTCGTGTAGGGAATGACAAGCATGTGCGCCAGCGCTTCACGCTCGATAATACAACCAAAGTGCGCATTTATGCTATTGGCGAAGGTGTTGGTTACAGTATGGCAGATTATGGATGGATTGAAAATGTGAAAACAGGCGAAGTTGTGTGGGAAATGACATACCGAACTACCATCCATGCTGGCGGAGCAAAGAAGAATCGATTGTACGATCGGTACGTTATTTTAGAAAAAGGTGACTATGAGGTTCACTACCAAACAGATGACTCTCACGCTTTCAACGACTGGAATGACAATCCACCTTACGATAGAACACATTGGGGCATTACGATTTATAAGGAGTAACGTAATTAGTTACCTAATTAAAAACGAATAACA
>JBFMDF010000233.1:0-4137 GCA_040753935.1 Bacteroidota bacterium
TGAGTCGTTGTTCCCTTAAAGCTTGTTACCTGTGGGAGAACGGTAAGCGTTGCCCAAAAGTATTCATTGTAAACTGCAACAGTAGGTCCTGCAAAGAAAGCCGAATGTGTCAACGTTCCGTTCAAACTTACCGAGTGCTGTCGCGCTTCAATTCCGATTGAAAAATTTTCTGAGAGACTGTAGCTAAGCCCCAGATCAAATTCAGTGATAAATTCATCTTCAATTTCTGTGTCACCGTTTTTTACATCGTATCCCCATTCTTGTTCTACAACCGCATTGAATGCAACAAGAACGTTTGAGAGTTGTTTGTCAAACAATAATTTTGCTTCAAGTTCAGTCTTATCCGGACCAACTGTCCATTCGCCGTACAACGCAAATCCAAACGGATCTGCAACTCTGTCCATCAATTTATATTTCCATTCATTTGAAATGCTGACAGAATATGAAGAAGACTTTGTACCGCCAACACCCTCTTCATTAGAATCTTTTGTCTTCCATGTATAATTGAGATAGAGAGCAGACATGAGATTGTTTGACACACCAAATTCATATTCTATACGTTGGTCAAGTCTGCGGTAAAAATATGCGCGACCTCTGCGGTCTGTATTCCAAAGTTCAATTTCACGAGCGCCTTGAGGAAGAACCGAAGTTTCGTACGTGTAAGAAAACCTTCGTTCGTTGGCGTTTGCTGCTTCAGGAAGTAAACACAAGATGCCGGTCAGCAGTAAAAAGGTAAAGCGTTTCATGAGTGGTACTCCTTATTTATTTGTGTATAGATGAGCACCACAGAATGGTAAAATTTCAATTGCTTTACGAAACAGAGTTCGTTATCTTGCAAGCGAAACGAGCCACTCTGTGTGCTTCGTTGATTCAAAGCGCATCACCACACCTTTTGCGAGGGAGTTTGGCGATGCGCTTTTTTTATTGTTGTGATACGAAAAACTTGTTATTCAGCCGCGGATCGGCAAGTGAACAAGACGAGCAAGTATGCTTCTTTCGCTGTTGCAATTCCGATCGAATGAGTAAGACAGCGGTTGCCGCAACAATACCCAGTGAAACAATTTCCTGCCAGTGTCCTATGAAGTAATCCATAAACCAATGTTATATGTGATGAAAGTTCCAACGTATGCCAGCAACGTCATATACGCAAACTGAAATGCAGGCCACTTCCAACCGTTTGTTTCACGTCGTACCACTGCAATAGTTGACATGCATTGCATTGCCAGTACATAATAGACCATGATACAAATTGCAGTCAGTGCGGTGAATGTCGGTAATCCGGTAACAGGGTTAATATCTCTCTGTAACTGTTCTCGAAGCGATACCGATGAATCATCGGCGTTTTCAATATTGTAAATTGTTCCTAACGTACTCACAAATACTTCGCGTTGAAGCAGTGAAGAAATAATTCCAATTCCAATCTTCCAATCAAATCCCAATGGTTGAATTATCGGTTCAATCAAATGTCCCGCACGGCCGACAAAACTGTGCGCAAGTTTTTCAGAGGGTGTTCCGCTCTCCAATTTTGGATACGTTGCCAAAAACCATAAAATGATGGAGACGCCAAGAATAATTGTTCCTGCTCGTTTTAGGAAAAGCACCGAACGTTCCCACATGCGTAACAGCGTAGTTTTTAGAGAGGGAATGCGGTACGGCGGCATCTCCAAAATAAACGGAGGTTTGGTCCCTTTCAGCAATGTTTTTTTGAACACCAATGCCATAAGCAATGCCGTGGAGAGACCAAGTAAATAGAGAGAAATTAAAACGAGTGCCGGTAAATTCAAGAAACCTAAAACTGCAATGTTTGGAATAAACGAAGCAATCAACAATGTGTACACCGGCATACGAGCGCTACAACTCATTAAGGGGGCAATAAGTATTGTAATTAATCGGTCCCGTGGATTTTCGATGGTTCGAGTTGCCATTATTCCGGGAATAGCACACGCAAACGATGAAAGAAGGGGAATGAATGATTTTCCATGCAAACCAACTTTTCCCATCACTCTATCCATAATAAATGCCGCACGCGCCATATATCCGGTGTCTTCCAACAAACCGAGAAATAAAAAGAGAAGAAGAATCTGCGGAAGAAATGTAACTACTGCTCCCACACCTCCAATTGCTCCGTTGACAATCAAGTCATGCAGATCTCCTGGTGGAATGATTGTTCCGACAAGATTCCCGAGTGCATTGATTCCACTACTTATCAATTCCATCGGATAATGTGCCCATGAGAAGATGGTCTGAAACATCAAACCCATCAAAAAGAAAAAGATGACAAAGCCCCAAATTCGGTGAGTAACAATGCTATCAATTTTATCGTGAATTGATATTTGGTGATTGACTTTGTTGTGAGTAACGGTTGCTTTGTATATTTGCCTGATCCAACGGTAACGAGATTCAACAAAAACAGACTGTCTGTTAAATCCCATGGCATTCAGACGTTCGTAATCTCTTTTGACGTGTGACAGTGTTTCATCTGAATAAGAATGTTTAAATGTCTCAAGTTGTTTAGGTGTTGTCAATAAATGTTGTGCTTCGTAGTAGGCAAATGGAAGACGAATCTTATCGTTTTGTTTCAGCAATTCTACTAATTCATCATATTCTTCCTGAACTGGCTGGGGAAGAGTCCATTGGCGAATTCCAGTTGGTTTATAAGATGAAATTGACTGCAAAACGTTACGTAATTCAGTAATGCCAATACCCTTGCTCGCAACAGTTGGAATGCACGGTACACCTAACATCTTTTCAAGTGCGGGAATATCTATAGAAATTCCTTCGAGTTGTGCCACATCGTACATGTTCAGCGCAACAACCATTGGAAATTCGAGGTCGAGAATTTGGGTGATGAGATAAAGATTCCGTTCAATGTTTGTTGCATCAACAACACAAATAATAGCATCCGGTATCGGAGTTTCCGGCATTTTACCCAACAGAACATCTACAACAATTTTTTCGTCAGGAGAATTAGCCGAGAGTGAGTAAGTACCCGGAAGATCAAGTAGAGAAACTTCAGTATTGTTCTTGAGAACAATTTTCCCTTCTTTTTTTTCGACAGTAACGCCGGGATAATTTCCGACTTTTTGTCTGAGTCCAGTCAGGGCATTGAACAATGTTGTTTTTCCACAATTCGGGTTACCGACAATGGCAACATTGAGTAGTGTTATTTTAGTGTCTGTTTCTACCATTGTCGGGTTATTGTAACGGAGATACAATAATAGATTTTGCAGTGGAAAAATTTAGTCCCACTCTCGTGTTACATACTTCACAAATCATTTGCGATGTTTCGTTGGTAATGCATCGGATTGTCGCATTTTCACAAAAACCGAGCTCGCGTAAGCGCAAACATGTTTCCGGGTGTGATTCGAGTCGTGAAATTTTAACGGTTGCTCCAGCTGGTATTTCTGCTAATGTATACATAGTTATTTCTGACATTTTGAACAGATTCCGAAAATCTGTAGAGTTGTTGTTTGAGCCTTAAAATTGTTTTCAGTGCAGACATCTTTTTGAATCTTTTCAATTCGATCGTTAACAAACTCAATAATATCACCACACTCAAGACAAATCATGTGGTGATGATGAGGACGACCAAAAGCTTTTTCGTATCGGGAATGGTTCTCACCAAATCGATACTTTGAAATTAATCCGCAATCTTGAAGCAAGTCGAGTGTGTTATACACCGTTGCGCGTGATACTTTTTGACCACTGGACTTCATCTGAAAAAATAATTCATCCGCGTCGAAGTGTCCGTCATAGTTCATTACCGCATCAAGAATCATAAATCTCTCAGGTGTGATTCTGTAATTTCCTGCTTTCAGGTATTGCGTGAAACTTTCTTTAGCTAACTCAATATCCATCTGACTCTTAATTTAGACTTAATCCAAATAAAATATACGACAAAGCAAGTCCTATTTCAAGAAATATTTTGAATTTTGTTAAATTTCGCAAATTGGACTTAGTAAGTCCAGTTTTGTCTAAACAAAATTATTTAGCCGAATGAAACACTTTTTTCGTATATTCACTTGATCTTACTACAAAAACAATACCAAAAAGTCGTTAAAAGGAAGCTATGATTAACTTAACTGAAAAAGTTGCTATAATTACAGGAGGATCACGAGGAATTGGTGCGGCAGCAGC
>JBFMDF010000234.1:0-4125 GCA_040753935.1 Bacteroidota bacterium
TTTTCTAACATTTACAGTGAATTGCGCCGCAATCTATATTTTTGTATATTAAAGCCACGCTGATCTAACACAGTTGCGTGTACGCCTCTCGTGGAGTAGCGTAGGTGAACTTTACGTCCAGAAAAAAAATTGCTAGCGTAGCTCAGTTGGTAGAGCAGCTGACTTGTAATCAGCAGGTCACGAGTTCAAGTCTCGTCGCTAGCTCAAAACAGAAAAGCCGTTTCAGGTAGTCTGAAACGGCTTTTTTTGTTCCTCCGGAACGTTTATCAGCGTCGTAATTTTTCTTGGATGAAGTTCAAAATTTTTTCTCGAATCGCCGATGTTCCACTGGATTTTTCGAATTCAAAATAATGTTCAACAATCGGAGTATTAAAAGTGCCGTTGGTAACGGTAATAGTTCTTGTTGTATCTACTACATTCATACCGTTTCCAGAAAATGTACCGCTGATACTTGTTGAGGAAAGAGAACTGACATTCATAGAACCTGACGTCAAGACGTACATGGCACCCAATGATGAAGTATCGCCAGCATTGGGTAGGTATCCAAAGAAGGCAAATTTTGATGCTTCTTCCACAATGTATGGGTAGGAGCCTGTTGCAATAGCATTGAGCGTATCAGCTACGCCGGAAAAAACAATTTTCTTATTTGTTGCAGATGTCATATCGTACGCAACCACAACAATGAATTTTACATTACGTGAAGTGTATTGAAAAGCGCCGGCGGCATTCAGTGTGGCAAAGGTCGTATCAAAAATTCCGTTTGCTGAAAAATTCCCTATGTTCGACGAAAAACTGAATGTCCCTGCTGTTTTAAAGAGTCCTGTCTTGTTTCCGGGAGTTTGCGGATTGTTATCTTCTGAATCGCAACCGACTGCTGTCAATCCTACAGCAAAGGATAACAATAGTAAGGCGTGTCGCCACACTTGTTTCATACCGTCTCCTGATTTAATGGTGAATAGTTGTTTTTATACACGAAAGGCAGTGTATTGTAGGTATTTCTTTTTGAATTGTCAAGAACTTTGCATCACCCGTATATAAGAGATATTGATTTCTTTATTACGCTCCTTATTACGCTATAAATAAACAGATATTGTATATTGTTGCACATAATCTAAAAAGACCGAGAACCTATGAATCAGCGATTACTACACAAAACTATTGAAAGTTTTGCCGACAAACATTTTTCCACATCGGAAGAACTTCTTGCGCACGTTATGCATCAGATTGTGGTGAATGATAGAATACAGATTCAGGGTGGGAGAGTGTGGAAACTTGATGCCCAGAAAGGTGTGTATGAACTGATTGCTCAAATTGGTACGGTAGAAAAAATTAAACCACACTTTACGTTGAAGATTGAAGAATACAAAGTCTTCAAACAATTGGCGCAACACCGCACGATAGTAGCAAAGGAAACAAATGCCTATTTGCGCAGTAAAGGCATTTTACGATATTCTGCAACGGGTGTTGGTGAACTCGTTTCGGTAAAAGGAAATCAATACTACCAATACATTCTTTCATTCAATACTGCTCTTGACCATGAGCAGGTAGCGCCGACATTGAACATCATCAGCATTGCGGTTACCTCATTATTGAAAAACAGAAGCATTGAACGTCGTTCGTCGCTATTGCTGAAAGATTTAGACAAAGCGCGGGAAATTCAGCGGAGTATTCTTCCCGAACATGAACTTTACTTTCACAATTATGAACTGTTCGGCATTTCACTTGCCGACCGCGTTGTCGGTGGTGATTTTTTTGATTACATCCTCAGCGAAGAAAAAGACCGTCTCGGCATTGTTATTGGCGATGCGGCAAGCAAAGGGCTTTCTGCTGCTGTCCAAGCATTGTATGTTTCGGGTGCATTACGAATGGGGGCGATTTATCAGACAAAAATCAACACACTAATTCGCAACATTAATTCACTTGTCAACCGAACATTTCCGGACGATCGATTTTTAACACTATTCTACGCTGAACTGTCAAATGATAAGCAAGGGTTGTGTGTTTATGTCAACGCAGGGCATACTACACCAATAGTATTTAGAGCCAACACAAATTCTGTCGAATTGCTTGAAGCAACGGGTAATATCATCGGACCATTCCCAAACCAAATGTACCGGAGTGAAGGAATAATGCTGACAAAGGGAGACATTATGCTGTTATTTACCGACGGTGTAACCGAAGCAATGGACGCGGCCGGTCAACAATATTCTGAAAAGCGGCTTATCGAAAAATTGCGTGAGTTGAAAAATGAAAAAGCGCAAACAATTGCACGTCTAATCATTGAAGATGTCCAAAAGTTCAGCGCAAAGAGCAAACATTCCGACGATAAAACCATTGTTGTGGTGAAAAGGATGAAGTAGCAGAAACAGAGCAGAAAGTTCCGTAACTACATCAGTTATTTTTCATGCTGTAAGAACATTTGCTATTGTTTAGTACAATGACCATAATGGTCACCTTACTTTTCATACCATGACGGAGCACTCTATGAAAACGCTGGCAGTAATTTCTCTCTTTCTTCTCTCTGTGCAACATCAATTGTTTGCACAACAAACTACGGGCGACTCAATGAAACCTCTCATTCTCAGTGAGAGGGTAGGAGAGAAGATTGATCGTGCTGAACGGGACCACTATCGGATCTTGCAGTCTATCCAGAATTTTGTGAGCGCTACATTTTATCAGGTGCAAGAGACTGTGTATGTTGCACTTGTTGAAACACAGCAAGCAGACGGAATGATACAGACATTGAAAATGGAGTATCCTCTTTCGGTTTTATTTCGCATTGCAGAAAAGATAAATAACTTTGAAGAAATTTCTGCCGGCAGATATTTCTCGGGAGAAGATGTAACCGTCATTACTGTTGTGGGGGGTGAATCGTTACGATGGGCTCCAAAACTTCCTATAGTGCAAATATCTACAATCCCGAATCAATCGAGTAGTAACAGCGAACAAGTTGATAAGGATGAGCACCCAACAGCAGAACGCGAAGAAGAGTTTCAGCAGTTTGAGTTTAAACTATCTTATGGACGAGGTTACGCTAAAGGAGCGCCGGCATTTCATAGTGAAGATGCCGTAATTCAGTATGACTCACCTTCCTACATGGAAGTAAGTAATGCAAAGGATGATTACGTTTCTCTTGGACAAGGTCAACGTTATGAAATGAAACTAATTTATTATTGTACTCAGCAGGTTGGCTTTTTTCTCGAAGCGGTAAATTCATCTGATGAAAAAGAACTACGTAAAACAACCACGTATCGATTTACCACATCTTCACCCACTACGGATATTATTCAAGTTAAATTGAAGTTTAATATCCAACAAATCGTTACCGGTGTTCATTTCCGATTACCGTTCACGTATGTGGTTTCCTACGGTGGTATCGGAGCGGGTTTGTGGTTGCCCTCCGATGTCGTGATGAATTACAAGTATAACTTCGGCAGTACAAACATCGAAAGAGACGAAAAAATGGAATTGAATGCACCTCTCGGATTTACGGGCTATGTTGGCTTTTCAATTCCACTATCTGCAAAGTTTTCGATTTTTGTTGAAGGGAAATCATCACTGGCAATGTACTATCTTAAACGGCTTGAGACCACAAAATACGTTGTGAATGGTGAGGATCATCTTTCTACACTTTCAACACGAGACAAAATTACCGTCTTTGAAGAAAACAAAAATTACAGAAAATCCCCGGCAAACGATCCGAACTCTCCGTCGTTTGGAGGTCCGCCATATCCTGTTGCCGCGGGGAATGTTTCAATAACAGCAGGACTTTCAGTTCATTTGTTTACACCATTCTGAGTACGTAACGTTTTTAGAACGATAGCAATTTACTTTAACTCTCACATCCAAATGTGAGAAAGAACCATCGTGATGGCAATGGTTTTTACAGCCGCATTTATTCAACAGCACACATTGGCAAACGCAATTTGAAAATAGTGATTCTTTATCAGGAGGGATGCTCACTATGGAAATAATTCTAAATGAAATTCTTGCGAACGAAACGTACCTGATTATCGCGGCTGTACTTCTTATCGTATTATTTTTTTCAATAGTAAAGAAAATCATCAAACTGCTCATCTATGTTTTTATAATTCTCGTCGCGTTTCTGATGTACATCTACTACAC
>JBFMDF010000235.1:0-4101 GCA_040753935.1 Bacteroidota bacterium
GATGAATGTCTAATCCAAGAGGTGTATGACGGGGAATGGTATCTCCGCTTTGCGGAATATGGGTATTGCGGTCGGTAAAATCCATCACGAAATCTTGATGACTGATCGCTCCAATGTCAAAATACGACGACGTGCTTAATGTTGAGCGCTGAAGAATGGTTGCTCCTGGCTCGTTTGTCATTTCATACCCTTCGTGAAGGGTGGGAGTTTGTTCCATCGCGCCAGTTGAAACACTAGCAAAGCCGCGCTTGCGGGGTATGCCTCCGACCCACAATGCCCCTTGCCAGATGTTTTCAATTCCTGAACCTTTCGGATATTCACACGACGGCTGGTTAGGCCACGTGGTAAACTGATTACCAATGGTACCAAAATTGGTGATGGTTAATCCGATACTTCCAATGGTTGTATATTTTGTGGCATCATCATCCGCCGCCTTCTTCAGCGATTGAGCGGAAGCGATAGTGCAGAGTAGTAGAAATGAAATGACGTTACGTCGTAGCAATGGACTTTTTACACAAGGTTTGTACTGTAATTTATCGACAGTGACAAGATACAAGCATTTACAGTGAAAAACAATATGAGAGGAATAATGTAAAAATTTGATAACAGTAAACAACTTTTAGTGAACGAAAAAAAATACTTTTTCCCGAACTGCTACGCCGGTTCACCTTCCCGTTGAATGATCAACTTCTGCCCGACATATATACGTGAACCGTTCAAGCGATTCCATTTTTTTACATCAGAGATGGTCACATTGTACTTCTCTGCAATTTTTTCAAGCGTCTCTCCTTTTCGGACGATATGTGTGATTGGTTTTGTCGGCTGTAATTTTGGGGCGCGCACGAGTTGTTGCTTCTTCGGAATGGTTCCGTTTTCCTCTACATCCTCAACTTTTCCCGGAGAGTAAATTTCCAACACCGCTCCGGCGTTAATTCTGCTGGTGCGGAGTTTATTCCATTTTTTAATATCGGCAACAGCAACATCATACCTGCGTGCTATTTTTTCCAGTGACTCCCCTCGCTTTACTTTGTGTTGCACCCAGTTGGTTTCAATCCGAAGTTCTTCTTTCGGCGACTGAGCAACTGAAGAAGATGTACGTTTTATTGCTTTTTGTTTTTCCTCAAACGACAGTGCTGCAATCTTTTTATACTCTTCATATCGTTCTTCGGGCACCCAAATTTTTAATGTTTGTCCGGGATAAATATATCTGCCGTAGGGAATGTTGTTCCAGTTGCGAATATGACTGGCGCGCACGTGGAACCATTCCGCAATGTGTCCGAGCGTTTCTCCCTTCTTGACCTTGTACAGTAATTTTGCTCTTCCTTCTGGTTGATATTCCATGCGCTCAACAACTTTTCTACCTGAAGATGATGAAACAAGAAGACGCTGTTGCTCGCGAACCCGCTTTGCTCTCTC
This sequence comes from Bacteroidota bacterium, assembly GCA_040753935.1. Taxonomy (GTDB): domain Bacteria; phylum Bacteroidota; class Ignavibacteria; order UBA10030; family UBA8401; genus SpSt-333. The sequence goes on from JBFMDF010000235.1 coordinate 1,417, forward strand.
GCGATCTTCAATTTCTTTTTTACGTTGGGCTTCAACAACGGCAGCCACTGACTTGGATTGAATGGGTATGACAAGAGTTTGACCGATTCTCAATTTAGTTCTGCGGGAAATCTTATTGACTTCAAAAAGAACAGACGCTTGAACGCCATATTTCCGCGCAATTGTGCCGATAGTTTCTCCACGACGAACATTGTGCGTTGCAAAATCGAATTTTTTGTCATCGGGAATTTGTGCGTATCGTTCAGCGAACAATTGCGATTTCCCAAATGGTATTCTGAGTTGGTACCCTTTGTAATTCGGCGGCGTGCACCACTGCGTCAATTCAGGATTCAGTTCGCGCAATGTTTCAACATCGGTATCGGCACACTCGGCTAGAAGTTCGAGTGCAACGCAATCGTCAACCGTCACATATTCATACGCCAGTGAATCTGCTTTTTGTATTTCTGAAAATCCAAATGCCTCCGGTCGCATGGCAATAAGGGTAACGGCAATATATTGCGGAACGTAGTTTCGAGTTTCACGCGGCAGACGGTGTCTCATCTCCCAAAAATCTGTCGACCCTGTCCGGCGAATTGCTCGTTTCACCCAGCCCGGTCCGGCATTGTACGCGACAAACACAAGGTGCCAATCATTGAATTCGTTATACAAATCTTTCATATGCCGAGCTGCCGCTCGAGTAGCTTTTTCAAAATCTCTTCGTTCATCATACCAATACGTTGAACGCAAGCCGTACAAGGCTCCGGTATGTTTCATAAATTGCCACAAGCCCACTGCTTTTGCCCACGAACGCGCGACGGGGTTCAATCCGCTTTCGGGCATAGAAAGATACATTAATTCAGTCGGCAAACCTTCTTCCGCAAAAATTCTGGACATCAATGGAAAATATTTTCCTGAACGGTAAATCCAGTTTTCCATATGCCCCCGTCCTTTGCTCATAAAAAATGCTATTGCACGTTTAGAATATTCGTTAATGTGCAACGGCACTTCTGTTTTAGGAATCAATGACGGCGGAATCTGCAGATTGGTTATGTCGATCTTTTCAATTTCAAAATTCAGTTTTTCACGAAGGGCAAAAATTGAACTTTGCGGACCAAGACTGTCAATCGTGGCAATGTACTTCTCATAATCTTCGATAACACTTTTCGTCAATTCGTTAAAGTCGGCATTGGTTTCTATATCAGGATAATAACTTGCTTCGTTCAGGTGTTTGATTGCTTCTTCAAACTCGAGCGCAGAGGTTGCAGAATCTCCTTCCGTTTGTGCTTGTAAAGCCGCAAGATAATGTTCACGGGCAATCTCGAGCAGTTCTGTAATATCCTTTTCATCATCAACACTATTACTGTCAACGGCAATAGAATCTTGCTCTACAATTTCAACCGAAGCCCTTGCTGGTACCGTATCTAATGATGGGAAATCCAATCGAGCAGTCGGCGAAGCCGATGCAAATAGAATGGGTGTTTGAGAAGAAGATTTCTGAAGCGATGTTTGAGATTGCTCTGTGCGTTGAACCGGTTTCTCCGAACATCCTAAAACAAAAAGAGCTGTTACAACAGCGCACAATACTCGATACAAGATGCTTTCCTTCACTTGTTGGTGGTAAGTTCTTTTGTATCAATATACTAAATCGTTGGAAAGTTTCAAGCAAATTTCTGTACAACCATGAGTTTTATCTTTTCGCTGTATGATTTTTACTTCAAAATTGCGGTCTATTTAGTCGGTAATTAAAAATTTCTTATGAATAAAAGTTTGTATGCTGCTTGATTATGAGATACATTTCAAATGGTAGTGCAACTATATTCTATTTTTTCTACTCACCTATGGGGGAGCGACCTATCATAACGCCTCAACGCCGGCCGCAGAACGTAACTGTCGCGCAACGAATTGCTTCGATGTTTCAATCAAACAATCGATCGCAGAATAAATCTGCATTACTGCGAAAGAAAAAAACGTTCGCGTACCGCGTCCAACGTGGTTCAAGAATTATTGAAGGGTATCAGACGGCATACTCGAAACATGAAGTTGAGAGCAATCTGCGACGCATAGGGTTTCAAATCAAATTCGTTCGGCGACATTATGAATTTCAGATGCGCGCTTCGAGCAAAGAAATTGTCAGTTTTGTTACTACCAGTGCAAGACTGCTCGAACAGAAAATGACGTACAGTGAAGTTCTGAACATCATGGTCAACAATACTAAGGATAAAGCACTGAAAGGCGCATTGCGAAATATCATCCTTGACTTGAAAAATGGGATGGACTCACGCGAAGCTTTTGTAAAACAAAGCAAAGTATTTGGCGAACATGTAGCGTTGATGCTCGGCATCGCATCGAAGAGTGGCGAAATGACTTCCATCTTTAAGAGTGTTGCTACACTCGTTGAGCGACAAGCAGAATTTAAAAAGGGGCTTATCAGTGCATTAATAATGCCAGCCATAACCTCAGTAACAGTCTTGGGGGCAATTATTTTTTACGCTATTTACCTCGTACCCAGAATGATGGAAATGCTTGGTCCGATGATGGTTACTACTCCACCGCTAACAAAATGGACGCTGGAAGTCAGCGGCTTTCTCCGCGGAAATATTGAATGGATTAGCATAGCAGGATTTCTTACGGTAGCGGCATTCTATGTCTACTTATTGACGGAAAAAGGAAAATTGATGCGAGATCGGTTTATTATTCAGATCCCCT
>JBFMDF010000236.1:0-4089 GCA_040753935.1 Bacteroidota bacterium
CGTCATTTTCATTGCGATAAATTCACCCGGCAACATTGCTTTGTAAATTTTTTTATATATCTCTGATTCATTTTCTCTTACCCATCGCAATTTAGAAGCTGTAAAGTTACCGGGAGAGTTCAGTAAATGCCGCAAACAGTACGTTTCTCCGATTTTACGAAATGCATCGTTTCCTATTTCGACCGCTCTGCTGTCGCACCAGATTATTGATGGCCGAAGAACATTGTGTTGTTTATCCACTATCACCAAACCATGCATCTGGTACGAAATACCAATTGCTTTTATCTTAGAAGTGTCGATGCTATTCTCTTTCATTATTTTTCTTGTAAGTGTTACAAGGTAATCCCACCATAAATTCGGGTCTTGTTCTGCCCAGCCTGGCTGGGGCGATTGAATTGGCATTTCATCGTTCGGATAAAATCCTTGGGCAATAACTTTTCCTTGCTCAACATCCAAAATAGAGCATTTAATTGATGAACTTCCTATATCGTAGCCGATGGAATACATATTGGTTCCTGTTATTGTGTTGAAAGTAGTAATTATTTGTTACAAAAAAATCATGATATAAAACTTTTACCACTACCCGGCGCTCTCAATTCACATAGGGAGTAAAAAAACAGACGGACTGATAGTTAAGAAAACTCTAACGAAGTAATTAAAAACATCTAACTATTCTTTCCTTGAAAGTAACAGCGCGAAAAAATAGATTGTTCTCAAGATGAACGAGGTAAGCTGATCCACATAGGTAGTTAAAAAGAGGGGTGTTTATGGGAACTTCAAAAGCTATAATGTTGTCGGGTGTTTACGTTATACTTGGTTTTTATACAATAAGTTTTAACCGAGTAAACGAAACAAATTTCACTAATGCGGTAAGTGTCACTTCCGTAAACCAGGCGGAGCATTTAGCGCAAACAGGTTTATCACTCGCTCAAACCTATATGGGAAACAATGCGGTATTGTATTATTTCCCTGCCCGATCGCTAACAACTATGGGTGGAACAGTTACATACAATGCAGAACGTCCGGCCTCATTTCCAACAACACAAACACAAGTTACTGCAACCGGTATGTATAATGGAAAACAAGTAGTGATGACAGCTGTCTTCCATTACTACGGCGGTCGCTGGAAACTTTTGCGAGTGTATACTAACACCGTCTAAACAACTCGGTCACACTGCAGTTAGAGTTGGGGTGCGTCGTTTTTTTCGACGCGCCCTTTTTATTTTTCTAGGTATTGACTCTCTCTTCACCAAACACCTCTTTCTCTGTTATTATCGTTAGTCGAGTAGTTTTCTTTTTCGACGATTTCTTGTTAAGTTCAAACGACAACTGCACTTTTTGCAGTGTATCAATGTATAACCGTGTTAAAAAGCTATTGAATGAAACCCAAAAAAATTCTTTTTGTTTGTCTCGGAAATATTTGTCGTTCTCCCGCCGCGGAAGGAGTAATGAGAAAAAAAACTGAGAAATTACCTATTGAAATCGATTCTGCCGGAACCGCCGATTACCATATTGGTGAACTGCCAGATCCACGAATGCGTTCACACGCCTCTAAACGTGGCTACACACTAAACCATCGCGCACGGCAATTTGATCCCGAGAACGATTTTGATCGATTTGATCTGATTCTTGCAATGGATAAGAGCAACTGGCGGGAACTGCAACGAATGGATCGAAAGAAACAGTATATCCATAAACTGAAGATGATGACCGATTTCTGCTCGAAATTTAATGTTGACGAGGTTCCAGATCCGTACTACGATGGTCCGGAAGCATTTGAATATGTGTTGGATATTCTTGAAGACGCCTGCGATGGCTTGTTAACACATTTGAAGAATGAAGCAACATAACATTTCCGGAATTATAAAAAAGAAAACCGGCAATCGAATTCTATCTCTTTCCCCGCTCGGCGGCGGATCAATCTCTACCGCATATAAAGCGGAGCTTTCGGACAATTCGTTGGTGTTTCTTAAAGTCTCACCGGAATACCCCGATATGTTCATCAAAGAGGCGAATGGTTTACGTGAATTGGAAAAAGCAAAAGTGATTCGTATTCCTCATGTTCTCCACGCTGATGAGGAAATTTTGATTCTCGAATATCTCCCTTCCGAATCACCGGCGAATAGAAAAAAATTCTTTGAAGAATTCGGACGGCAGGTTGCGACGATGCATCGGCATAGTAATTCTCTGTTTGGATTTTATGAAGATAATTACATCGGTTCGACGCCCCAGAAGAATACTCCTCAATTGACTTCCTGGCGGGAATTCTATTGGCAGAACAGACTACTTTTTCAATTTCATCTTGCAGAAAAAAATGGATATGTTGATTCTACACTGCGAAAGTATTTTTCACAATTAGAAAAAAAACTTACCGATAGTATCCCAGATGATGGCGAACCGCCGGCATTACTGCATGGTGATTTGTGGGGAGGAAATTATCTCTGTACTACCAACGATACACCGGTTATCATTGATCCTGCTGTATACTACGGACACCGCGAAGCAGATTTAGGAATGACGTTGCTGTTCGGCGGATTTGGCGAACCGTTTTATTTTGCCTACAACGAGACATATCCCTTACAAACAGGTTGGCAACAACGAATGGAGGTGTATAAACTATATCACTTGTTCAATCATTTGAATCTTTTCGGCGAAGGATATTACGGACAAGTGGTGGAGACGATGAAAGGACTAATAAAATAAAATCCCGCTCTCCATGAACGGGTATCCTTTGTTTTGTTTACAACAATTTTTCAAATGTTTCAGATAGTTACTATAGAGAGGCAGGTGTCAGCTCAATTTTTGCTTCGCAGCGCTTCGTAATACTTCCTAATCAGTTCAATATACTCTTTCGAGTATCCCGCTTCCATTGCGCGCTGAAGATCGCGTTGCCATTGCGTATCTTTTATTTGGGAGAGTTGAATTGGAGAGGGACGAGATGGTGTAACACCGACGGTTGCTTTTCTGCGTTGTTCAAAGTCGCGTTCGCGTAATGAGCGTTGTGCTTGCAGCAAACGCGATAAAATCCGTTCTTGCTGTTGAACAGTGTTCGGATCAATATTGTTCTGCTGAAGTTGTTCGACAACTTCTCTCATTTCTTCTGCAATTTTATTCAGATCGCCCATAATTTTGTTTCGTTCCGGATTCCCTTCGGCTTCGCGCTGCAATTGTTCCAACGATTTCCGCACCGCCTCTTGCTGACGCGCCAATCTTCCAATTTCCTGTAGTTGTTGTTGAGTTAAACCTTGTTGTTGCCCCAGTTGCTGGGTTTGCATGTTGATGCTTTGCTGCTGCATCGCCATACTTCGGAGTTGCTGCAACAACGATCCTCCGCCTTGTCCCCCTTGTTGCTGCAACGATTGCATTGCACCTTGCAACAACGTGGCAGTTTTATTCAGTGCCGCCATTGCTTCACCTTGTTGCGAACTTGTCATTTGTCCGTTACGCTGTTCAATGGAATTCATTGCCTGTTCCATATATCCCATCGCTCTGCCGATTTGTTTTCCCATATCCGGTGTAACAACAAACGATTTTTGTGAAAGTTCTGCGAGTGCATTTGCAATGTTGGACAAATCTCCCTGTAAACTTTGTTGACGCCGCGCAACATCGTGAAATTGTTGTGAGTTGGGGTCAAGGGTGCGAGACTGATTCTTCAATTGTTCTTGTTGTTGTGAGAGTTGCAGAAGATCGCGCATCGATTTGCGAAGTGCATCCATTGTTTCGCGCATTTGGTTGTTCAGCAATTGCTCCTGCAATTCTGAAAGTTGTTCGGACAGTTCCTGCATGCCGCTCTGTGCCTGTTGTTGTTGAGCCACTGCTTGCTGGCGTTGTTTCGAGCGAAGTTGTTGTGCGCTTTGCCTTATCGCTTCCTTCATCTGTTTATCATCGGCGGAACGCTGTGCTTCCTCCAATTTATCCAGCGGCATCTCTTTTGGAAATTCTTCCATTTTTTCGTGAACGTCGTCGAGCGAGGCTTGCAATTCCTCCAGTTTTTTGTTCACTTCTTCCTGACGGCGAGCAAGGTCTTCTGCTTTTTGAGAATCTCCTTCTTTTAACTGCTCGGTCTCTTTCTGAATCGCTTCCTGTTCG
>JBFMDF010000237.1:0-4078 GCA_040753935.1 Bacteroidota bacterium
TCGCCGCATTCGTAGGTAGAATTTTTTTGCTGATAGGGACGGTGCGGACGTAAGAGCCATGCGGCAACAAGCCCACCGGCGGTGAACAGCGCACCGACAATGATAAAAGCAAGAATGCGTCCAAATTCAGTAAGCATAATATCCTTTTTGGTATCCGCAACTTTCAGGTCGCGTTGACGCAGGCTAACAGCCTGTGGTTACAAGAGTCCTTTAAAATAAAACTGCGCCGTAAAAACGCAATTGAGCTTCCTACGACGCAGTAGTTATTGAGAAAGAAGTTTGTCGTGTTACATGTCAGCCGCGAAGTTCATCCAGATACCTCTCTGCATCCCGTGCCGCTGCGGAACTTGCGTGTTCTTTCTTTATATGCTTGTATAACTCAATTGCTTTATTCTTGTCGCCGCTCTTTGCGTAATTGCGCGCGGCGTTTGCCAGATACTCAGGCGTATTCGGATTGTCAGCAGAAATTTTTCCTGCACGTTCAAAATATGTTGCCGCTTCGGTTGTGTTGCCTTTTGCCTCGTAACAGGCAGCAATACCCGCCAAACGTGATGCTTCTAACAAGTCAGTCGGCACGTCGGCTTCTTCGTACTCTGCTAACGCTTGATCGTACTGCTCAAGATTATAGTACGCATTGGCAAGGTAGAATCGTGCAAGATTTCCGTTGGCGGTTGAACCATAGTCACTCACAATTGCCTGTAACCCGCGCACATTTCGCTCCGGAATTCCGCTGATGGCTATCTGGTATTGACCATTGTCGTAGTAAGAAAATACCTTTGCAAATTCAAGCCCGGCTTTTTCGTTGTTCTGACGTTGGTTATTCAGATAAAACCATCCGGCGGCAATAACTACAGCAAGTGTTATGCCAATGTTGGTGAGTAGTTTCTTATTTGTTTGATACCACGAAAGTGCATTTTCGTAAGTAGTTAAGAGGTCATCTTGGTGTTTGACTTTTACTTTTGCGAGTTCTTTCTGTTTTTTCAGCATTCCTATTACTCAAGTTTGAAAAAGTGTTACATACTCTTTGTCAAATATACGAAAGAAAGTAGTGCAAAGGCAAAACAAATTATTCAATCTAACTTTGCAACAAATGTTTTTTCAGGAAACAGACAGGACGACGAATGCCGGCGACGGACATTACACCCTGTCATCGATAAATTCATGTTCTTCAGCCCGAACGACAAGTACCGGGCAAGGAGCTTTTCTGATGATCTTCTCCGCCGTACTGCCAAAGAGAATGTGTTCAACACCGGTACGTCCGTGAGTGGCAAGAACGATCAAATCAACTTTTTCATCGGAGGCAAATGTAGTTACTTCTACAAACGGAATACCTGATTTAATGACAGGCGTTATTGATATTTTCGTATTTAGATCAGCAACTATTTGTTGCAGTTCAGATTCCGCTTTATCGTACATTTCTTTCTCTACATCGGGAAAACTCATTTGACCAAATCCAAAATCCGAAGGAAAGACTGCGGGCTCTACTACATACAACAGCGATATGGTCGCCTTAAATTGTTCCGCAAGGGGAAGAGCGTACCGCAGCGCTTTCTTAGAGTTATCGGAAAAATCAATCGGCACGAGAATATGGTTAAGGATGATGCGAGCCGCGGGCTTGGATATTGCCGTTTTCTTTTTAACGGCGACCCGTTTGGAAGGATTTTTTCTTTTTGGACTGCGCTTTTTCATAGCCTTCCTCCTTTCCAAGTTGTGATTTAAGTAAAGCAATCTCCGACTGCATTTTTGAAAATTCCGAATTCATATGACGTAATCGCTCGCCAATCATCTCTGCAAGTTTCATCACAATCTTTAATCCGGTTTTTGGAGTTTTTTCTATCACTTCAAAAAGGTCTGGTCGAAAGAATCCGATCAACTCAGAATCTTCTTTGACAATGACGGTGGCAGAACGAGGAGATTCATCCAGCAACGCAATTTCACCAAAAAAAGCACCGTCGGTCATTTCCGTCACTTCTTTTTGCAATCCGTCTTCTCCTTCCACCATAATTCCCACTCGTCCTTTTTCGACAACGTACATGCCGAGCCCCGGATCGCCCTGATAGAAAACATACTCGCCTTTGGTGTAGTGTCGTCGGTGTACGATGCCCGCAATCTGACGAAGTTCTTTTACTTCCAGTTTTTCAAACACTGGAATTTTGGAAAGAATTTCTTCCAATGATGCAGGTTTGAGTTTCGGCTTAAAAACTTCTTTCAGTACAAATTCTTTGCCCATATATTTCCCCCAGAGAGTATACAGTGACCGTCATTGTGAAGGCAATAGCCGTTACGCTACTCAACAAAATCCAGCCAACCGTACGGATCATTTCCGTTTTCCACAATATCAAAGAATCTCTTTTGCAACTCTTTAGTGATCGGACCGATTTTTCCTTCACCGATTTGAATTTTATCGACGGACCGTATCGGCGAAATTTCTGCCGCGGTACCGGTGAAAAAAACTTCGTCGGCAATGTACACCAACTCACGCGGAATGTTCCCTTCAACAATCGGAATGCCTGCATCTTTCGCAATCTGGATCACTGAGTTGCGCGTAATGCCGGGAAGAATTGCGTTCACAAACAGCGGCGTCATAATTGTGCCGTTTTTAACAACGAAGAGATTCTCTCCGCTTCCTTCGGAGACAACGCCGTTCACATCCAGCGCAATACCTTCTACATAGCCGTCAACAATCGCTTCCATTTTAATTAATTGCGAGTTGAGGTAATTTCCGCCTGCCTTTGCCATGGTGGGAAATGTATTTTGCGCAGCTCTATTCCACGACGAGAATTTTACATCGATTCCTTTTTCCAGCGCCTCCGGTCCCAAGTATTTCCCCCATTCCCACACGGCAATCGAAAGGTCAACCGGACAACCAAATGGATTAACACCAACATCGCCATAGCCGCGGTACGCGATGGGACGAATGTAACACGCCTTGAGTTTGTTTGCTTTAATCGTTTCTTTACATGCTTTCATCACCTCTTCGCGTGTGTACGGAATGTCTGACCGATACATTTTTGTGGAATCGAACAACCGATCAATATGCTCTTTCAACCGAAATATTGCTGACCCTCTCTTTGTTTCGTAGCAACGGATTCCTTCGAACCATGAACTGCCGTAGTGGATGACATGAGACAGAATGTGAATTTTTGCATCGTCCCAATTGACGAGTTTTCCGTTCATCCAGATTTTTTCAACAGGTTTAACTGCCATACTTCCTCAGATTTAAATTGGTGAAAAATATTCGCTATAAAGTAATTGTTGACGTAAAGTACGAATTAGTTTTGTGGTAAGCCAGATTGGTTGTGGACAACACTCTTCTGCTTCTTTCAGGAGTATAGGTAACATCATGACACTTACTGCATGCATTGATATTCTCTACACATCCATCTGATAAATGCGGTACTTCTTGTACAGTTTTCCGTTCATCGCTTCAGCGGCACGATTCATCATCACATTATCTTCCAGCACCCAACTTGCTTCGCCGTACTGGTAGCCAAGTTTTTTTGCGCGTACTGCGGTTTCATAAAACAGCAGTCCGGCTGCGCCGGTTTTACGATACTCTTCAATCACGCCCAACACAATAACGCGGCAACGATTGATTTTTTTCTTCTTCGTCAGCAGGTGCCACAACCCGCCGATGAGACTACCACTTCTATTATAAATCAGCGCCTGGTTGATATCCGGCAGTGAAAGTCCGAAACCGATCACTTGTCCTTTGACTTCGGCAATCAGCACCAATTCCGGCTCAACAATCTGTTTCAAATCGTTTGCCAGAAAATCAAACTCTGCGTCGGTCATCGGGACTTCTCCCCAGTTTTTTTCCCACGCAGAATTGTACACCTGTTTAATCCGCGCCACTTCGTTCTGAAAATCCTTCATATTGATTGTCCGAATGGTAATGCCGCTGCGTTGGCGAATGATTTCGTTGGCGCGGATAATTTTTTCTGTATAGACCGTCTCTTGCGATAACAGCCACGCGTACAAATCTTTTTCTTTTTTGAAGCCGTAATTCTCCATCAGTGTGATGTAGTACGGAGGATTATACGTCATCAAGATTGTGGGGGGAGAATCGAATCCTTCG
>JBFMDF010000238.1:0-4073 GCA_040753935.1 Bacteroidota bacterium
TTTGTCCGCAGTTTTTTCAATACCTCTTGTCCTGATTGTTCAACACCGACAATCAGCGTTCGTCTGCCGAAAAGCGTTGCACGTGAACTGTATTCGCCAATGCCTACCAGCCGCAGCATCAATCGCCAGCCCGGAATCATTACTACCGATAACCCGCCGGAGATGAGCATAATCATTCTGCTGAATGCAAAATCTTTTTCAAACGCAACAAGAGCAGAAATAACAACGTTGGCAGAGAAAACTGCGGCAAACGAACGGGAGACTGAAAGTTTGTGTTCCGTATATACACCATTCAAAAACAACGCAAAGCCGACAATAGCGGCAGGGACAATGAACACCCACGGATACGCATATTCCGGAAACGTAAAAAGTTTTCCCTTACGAATGTATTCGCCGATGAGAATGGTTGCAACAACGATGATCATATCTGCTGTAGCAATGGCAAGCGGCTTAATGATTCTTCCGAAATCGGCAATGAATTTTCTAATGTAAATACCGGAATAGATAAACCACTCAAACAGTCGCGAACCCGCGTGATGTTTGCGGACAAACAACCGCATCGCATTGTAGAATACTTTTAATTCATCAATGTCGCTTCGCTTTGTGCTTTCTCCTTTGTAATGAATGATTGATGTCGTCGGAACGTAATACACCTTCCAACCCGCTTGTTTTACGCGGTAACACCAATCAAGGTCTTCGCCGTACATAAAAAATGTTTCATCCAACCCTCCGATTTTTTCGTACACGGCCCGTCGCAGCATCATAAACGAACCGCTGATAGCATCCACATCGTACGTTTGATCGGGATCGAGATACGTAAGGTTGTAACGCGCAAACAATTTGGATTTGGGAAAGAGCGTACTTAACCCAAATGTCTTTGTAAAGGCAATCCATGGCGTAGGAAAACTTCTGCGACATGGTAACTGCAGTGTACCGTCCGGATTCAGAATTTTACACCCAACCATACCGGCATCCTGATGGGATTCAAAAAATCTTATCAACTCACGTACGGTATTTTCCTGTACAACTGTATCGGGATTGATTAACAGAAGGTATGTCCCCCGTGCTTGTACAAGGGCTTGATTATTTGCTTTGGCAAAACCGAGATTGGTGCTGTTGGTGATGAGGTGAACATCAGGAAAATTTTTTGCTACTGTTTCGACGCTTCCATCATCCGATGCATTATCGACAACAAAGATTTCCGATTCAAAACCTTCCAACGATTTTTGAAGTGAGGTCAGTGCGTTGTTCAAGAACTCGCGCACGTTGTAGTTTACGATGATGACGGAAACATCCATTTCAGGGAATTGTTAAAACATTCGCTACGGTTGTTAAACAAAGTATTTACCTGCTTACGAATACTTACAGTTTATTTAAAATACTGCGTGCCTTCAACTTCCACACCATAAATGCCGCTTCGTAAACAATCTTTTTATTCATCTTCGACACACCGACGCGGCGGTCAACAAATACAATTGGCATTTCTTTAATGACAAAACCTTTTTTCCACGCAAGAAAATTTGTTTCAATTTGAAAAGCATAACCGTTTGAACGGATGGCATCAAGGTCAATAGATTCGAGCACCTTGCGTTTGTAACATTTAAAGCCCGCAGTCGCATCGTGTACCGGCATTCCGGTAATCAGCCGCGTGTAAATATTTGCCGAATAACTTAACATCAGCCGTTTCATTGGCCAATTTACCACATTCACTCCTTTTACATACCGCGAGCCGATAAGCAAATCGCATCCATCCATTTTGCTGAGCATGACGGGAATTTCTTTCGGGTTGTGGGAAAAATCGGCATCCATTTCAAACACGAAATCGAATTGATGCTGAATGGCGTACTTAAATCCGGCTACATACGCCGTCCCCAATCCCATTTTCTTTTCGCGCTGGATGAGATGAACGCGGGGATTGTTTTCCATCATCTTCTTCACCAAATCGGCTGTGCCATCAGGCGAGTTGTCGTCAACAATTAACACTTCCACTATGTCCGCTTGTTGAAGAACTTCTGTGATGATCTTCTCAACATTCTGCGCCTCGTTATATGTCGGGATGATGACCAGTGCTTTCGGCATTAGTTACCTTTTCCTGCAATCATGGTATAAACGGTGATAAGTAAAATTTTGATATCCATTCGGAATGACATGTTCTCGATATAAAACAAATCGTATCGCACTTTGGATTTCACATCTTCTATAGATGCATCATATCCTTGTTTAATCTGTGCCCAGCCGGTAATGCCCGGCTTTACAGCAAGACGACGTTTGTAGAGTGGAATTTCTTTGGAAAGAATTTCTACAAAGTATGGACGTTCGGGACGTGGACCAACTAAACTCATATCACCCCGTAACACATCAATGAACTGAGGAATTTCATCCAGACGAGTTTTTCTCAAAAAGCGACCGATTGTCGTCACCCGCGGATCATTTGCCGTTGCCCATACGGGTCCGGTACGCGCTTCAGCGTCCTGATACATTGTTCTGAATTTATGCATCTTAAAAATTTTTCCATCTTTCCCCACCCGCTCTTGGCTGTACACCAATGGTCCCGGTGAATTGAGTTTAATGGCAATACCAATCACAATCCATAACGGAGCCGACAGCGTCAAAATCATCAACGACACAACGATGTCCATTAAGCGTTTGGCGCTTTCTTCCCACGGCTGCATAATGTGCGGCATGACTTCGATGAGCGGAAAACCGTAAATCTGGTTGGTGCGCGCCTGACCGGAGATAATATCGTACATATCGGGAATGATTTTAATGGAAACATCGTAACCGGTTGAGAGCGAAACAACGTCCAGTACAGTTTCTCTCTGATTGGTATCCATAGCAAGCAGAATATTTTTCACGTCATGCTTTTTAATTAACAAGGGAATATCATGAACATTACCCAACAGTGGAGCGGGCAAATTGTTTGACGAATGTTCATAGGCAACAAAGCCGATGACATTGTATCCCAGCGCCGGATATTTTTTCACTGATTCGTAGAGATCGATCGCTTTCTGTCCTGTTCCTACAATGAACGTTTCCCGCAAGCCAATCCCTTGCATGAGCAACCGTTTTCTGAAACTGCGCACAACGATTCTCCCTCCACCGACAAACGCAACCATCAGGAACCAATACATGAGAATGATTGAGCGATTGGCGGAATATATAGCACTCTGTTCATCGTCGAGAAAAATCACAAAAAATAAAACGATACAGCCGATAGAAATTGCCCGGAAAACGGCCGCAAACTCATCTGTACGCGATTTGGCATACCATGCTCTGTACAAGCCAAAGAACATAAACACCGCAAGCCAGTACAGATACATTACCACCATCGGTAGAATCAAATCTGGCTTAATCTGATACTCCACGAGCCCACTTTCCACCCTCAATACATAGTAACAGCACCACGCCAGATTGATGGTGAGAAAATCGAAGAGGATGATTTTACGTTCGAAGTGTTTCATGAATGAAGAAAACTCGAATACAAATTAACATGTTGTTCAACCATTGTTGAGCTATCAAATTCATAGACAAGAGATTGTCGGAAGCGTTCATCAATATTTTTTCCAATCTCTTCCTGACACAGTTTTATACATTGCTCAAATAATGCATCAACATTACCAATCTCAATTTTGTAACCAGACACTCCGTTCACTATAACTTCCTCCACACCATCGAGATTAAACGTTAACACTCGTCTATTCATGATAATAGATTGTGGCAGTACTCTTGCCAGTCCTTCTCTTAATGAAGGATGAATAACAAAATCCATAGCATTGATCATTTTTGGAATTTCATCTGGCGCAACCATTCCACAAAAAAATACATTCTGAGAGAGGTGACGGGAGATAACTTCGTTTTTCAGGTTACTTGCTAATTCACCATCGCCAACCAGAAGAAATCTAAGATGAGGTAATACATGTTGGGTTTTGGTGGCAAGGTCAATTATAAACTCATGCCCCTTCAACGGAGCTATTCGAGAAATGATACCAGCAACAATATCGGTATCAATGAATCCATAACGTTTTCTTATTTGACTCCTTAATTCATTATTTATCTTATAATTATTCATAGAA
>JBFMDF010000239.1:0-4055 GCA_040753935.1 Bacteroidota bacterium
AATCTAAGAATAAGCAATGCGCCTACAGCACTCGGCAGAACAATGTTGGCAAGAAACATACATAACGATGCGCTGAATGCAGAAGCCGCACTTACACCAACACGGGTAAAGAAAAAGATGGCGGCACTCTCCCGCACACCAAGATCGCCGATGGAAATTGGCAGGATGACTGCTTTGACAAAATATACCGACAACGTGCAGAGTGTACTGTCAAACAAGGAAACCGGTTCAAACGCACGAAGAAAAATATAAAATTGAAGCACGATGACTCCGTACAATATCGTTGTAAGTGCGAATAAAACCCTCCCTTGAGTATTATGAAATGCGGTTTCGATAATGTTGACCAAAGCATAGAATCTGTGTTCGCGAATACGCGAGGGAATGAATCGTAAAAAGTATTTCACCGCTTGCGGGTAAAGTCCGATAAAGAGTAACAGAGCAACAATGAGTAGAAGCGGATACGAATACCATATGTTCCAATATGTCGGGTAGTAATACATCGCAAACAACGCCAGCGATACAATTCCAGTTATCAACGTCAAGACAAGCAAATATAATTTATCAATCAGCGTGATGCCTATGATGTGGCTTTTCCTTAATTCAGGATGACTTGCTAAACGTCCGGCAAATTCGCCGATTTGTCCCGGCGTAAAAAATCCGACAGTTACGCCAACCATTAACGAAGTGAAGACTGATGTATTTGAAATGTTTGGTTGCACACGATGGAGCAGGTAGCGCCAGCGTAAGAAATGCAAGCCGCTATTGGCACCAGTCAGAACGAAACCGAGCGCAAGCAGCAGTGTATTTGCATTGTTATAGGTACGGATAATTTCATCAACGTTGATGTAGTAAAATAATGCAGTTAAGAGTGAAATGGAAATGACAATCTTCAGGATAAAGGAAACCGCGGGATGGAAAAAGAAATGTTTCATTTATGAAACCGTACCTTTCCATTCAAATTTTTTTACAAGTCCGAACGGTCCTATCAGTAGTGTGTAGGAGATCAACAGGAGTTCGTTTCGGAAAAATTCAACAACGGAGAATTCTTCGTTGAACAATTCTTTTGCCTTGGCAACTAACAGAGCATCCACATTAATTCGCACGAGTACCGCGATGAGGCCGTACAGCGGCATACTCAACAATGATAACAATGTAACAATTAACAAAAGATGAGCAGATCCGAACAATGCTTTGATGTTGAGGGGATAGTATTTGCTTGCAGAAATATGCCGGATCCGTTGGTTGATAAATGTACGTAAATTGGTTGGTGGTTGTGTGTACACATAACTTGACGGTTGTGTCATGTACCGTATTTTCCACTGCGTAGTTTGTTGAACAAGTTGAAGAAACAAGTCATCATCGCCGCTGATAGAATGCTTAATCTTCTCGAATCCCCCCACTTGTTCATACACAGTCTTTCTGTATGCTACATTTCTTCCGGTGCACATGTAGGCATGGTTACATCCAACAGCTGCGGCGGCGAAGATGGTACTTTTCAGTTCGTCGTACCGTAAAAAGGAATTGAACCAGCGTTTTGGTTCGCCGAACATGTACGGTGAATACCCGGCAACAAGTCCGACGTCATCGGTAAATTGTTCACTCAACCGTTTTAACCATGTTGCAGGCACAACACAGTCGGCATCAGTAAATGCAAGAATTGGGTTGTGTGCATGACGAATGCCGATACTGAGCGCGTGTTTTTTGTTTGGCATATCAGAATTGTTTTCGGTAAGTGAGATAAGTGTAATGTTATCCGCCTGTGCAGTGCTATTGGTTACAATCTCGGCAGTTGCATCGGTGGATCGGTCATTCACGATAATGATTTCATAGCGCTCTTTTGGATACTCCAAATTCATCAGCGAGTGGAGCAGGGAAGCGATGTTGCGCTCTTCATTTCTTGCCGCAACGATAATAGAAAATGAATGCATTGTGTCGGTCAATGTTGACGTCAGTGTCGTCAGTCCACGGAAGGCGTACAACGCAGCGCCGACGTAAATAATCGTTAATGAAAAAAGTATTCCTAATACTATGGTCTCTATCATTGGCGTGGGTAAAATAGTGAAACATTCACTCGCTTTCAATTGCTGTTGTGTCTTGCTTCTGCACTGATGTTCGTCTATATTCTCTATGCAAATGAAGGAACTACAATGAGGCAACTCGTCATTGGCATCGCCGGCGGCACCGGTTCCGGAAAAACGTCCGTTACCAACCGCATTTTGGAGCGTCTCCGCGCAAAGGAAAACGTTGTTGTTATTCAACACGATTCCTACTATCGTGATCTTTCTGCCTTTCAAGGAAAAAGACCGGAAGAAATCAACTTCGATCATCCTGATTCTCTGGAGACATCGCTTCTTGTGCAGCATATTAAAGATTTGCGCGCCGGAAAATCCGTAGAACAACCGCTCTACAATTTTACAACGTTGTTGCGAATGAAGGAAACACGTCACCTTGAACCGAAAGAAATTATTATTGTCGAGGGAATTCTGATTTTCGCGGCAAAGGAATTACGTGATCTTTTTGACATCAAAATTTTTATCGATACCGATGCCGATGAACGATTACTGCGACGGTTGAAGCGGGATATTGTGGAGCGCGGGCGTTCGATTGAATCAGTGATGACGCAGTACATTGCAACAGTAAAGCCGATGCACCTTGAGTTTGTTGAGCCGAGCAAACGGTATGCCGATATTATTATTCCTCGCGGCAGTGAAAATACTGTTGGGATTGATATGGTCGTCGTGAAAATAGAGGCGATGCTTCGGGATATCTCACCACGTTGAAACCTGCTGTTCGTTTTTAATGAAAAAACACTCCTTCAAGTTCTTTTGCGGCAAAAAACGCTAAAAAGTATTGAAACACCACTGTTTTTTTACGTTTCGTCTCGTGGTAAATTCTGTTGTGGTACACTTATTTTTCTTTTAAGTTTAGGGAAAATCATCTATCTTCACACTGCACAACTTATGAACATGAATAAGCAGAGATGGCAGACAGAGTAAAAACCGCACACACACAATCAGTAGCAAACACTTCTTATAAGAAAACAATACTTGCTAATGGCATTCGCGTTATCAGCGAAGAAATTCCCACCGTGAAATCAGTTTCGATCGGCATTTGGATTAACACCGGCTCTCGCAATGAAACTGCCGAGATCAACGGCATTTCACATTTTATTGAGCACATGATGTTCAAAGGAACGAAGAAAAGGAACTACATTCAGATTGCAGAAAGTGTGGAATCGGTCGGTGGCTACCTGAATGCGTTCACAACAAAAGAACATACGTGTTATTATGCTCGGGTGTTGGATGAATATCTTGAACGCGCCATCGATGTTCTGTCGGACATGGTGCAGAATTCCATCTTTCCACCGAAAGAAATCGACAAAGAAAAAACTGTGGTGTTGGAGGAGATCAAACGTTCAGAGGATGATCCGGATGATCTCGTGCATGAGTATTTTGAAAAACATCTTTTCGGTGAACACCCCTTTGCACAGCCGATTATCGGTACTGCGGAAAATGTCAGCAGGTTTTCACAGGATGATCTGTTTGCCTATACAAAACAATACTATACAAATGATAATATTATTGTTACCGCTGCAGGGAATCTGAAGCATGAAACGTTGCTTCGCCTCGTAGAAAAATATTTCAGGATGAATAAAACATCGTCAGCGGAACGGAAAGAATACGCAACGCCAAAGCAACAACAGCTAAGGAAAGAATATCCGAAACCAATTCAACAGGCTCATCTCTGCACCGGCACGCTTGCCTTCAGCGTACACCACAACATGCGGTATCCCGGGTTGGTGATGAATGCCATTCTCGGTGATGGGATGAGTTCGCGTTTGTTTCAACAAATTCGTGAAAAGCACGGTCTTGCGTACTCTGTTTACTCGTTTCTTTCTATGACCAATGAAGCGGGTGTGTTTGGTATTTATGCCGGAACAGATAAAAATTCTGTTTCGAAAACAATTGAACTGGCATACACAGAACTTGAGAGAATAAAATCATCGCCGATTAAAAAATCTGAATTGGCGAGAGCGAAAGCGCAGTTGAAAGGGA
>JBFMDF010000240.1:0-4020 GCA_040753935.1 Bacteroidota bacterium
ATTGAAAATTTACAATTAGCAGATTAATCCACAAGCCAATAAATGTAAGGAGGTGAAATACTTGGTAGGCGTTATTGTTAACGAAAATGAATCGATTGACCGCGCTATTAAACGTTTCAAAAAGAAGTACGAACGTTCAGGTGTGTTAAAAGAATTCAAAAAGCGAACATTTTTCACCAAACCTTCGGTGAAGCGACGGATGAAGCTGGTAAAAGCCATTCGTCGAAATCAACGAACAGACGAAGAAATGTAGCATTGTTCAAACCCCCGCTTATGCGGGGGTTGCTGTTTTATTGAGAATTTTCCTTTAATACCCTCATCACGTTTCCACCCAAAATTTTCCAGACATCTTTTTCAGAATATCCCCTGCTCAATAACTCCCGAGTGATATTGGGAAGAAACGTTACATCATCCATCTCTTGCGGCAGTGATTCCACACCGTCGAAATCGCTGCCAAGACCAACATAGTCAACACCAACAA
Organism: Bacteroidota bacterium; assembly: GCA_040753935.1. GTDB lineage: Bacteria > Bacteroidota > Ignavibacteria > UBA10030 > UBA8401 > SpSt-333. The sequence goes on from JBFMDF010000240.1 coordinate 482, forward strand.
GCTTTGCAATGTAGTCTATATGATCCACCAATGCCGACAATGGCGGACGCACAGCATTGTATTTCGGGGCAAGAATTGAATCAATCAATAGCTCTGCACGCCAATGATCCTCGTTGTATTTTTTAACGGAATCAACAACAGATGTATTTTCTTTCCGAACTTCACGAACTCTACGCTGGTACAAACTGTCGATAAATCCTGAATAAAAATTGACACACACTACTCCCCTGTTTTTTGCGACCGCTTTAATCTGTTCGTCTTTCAAATTTCTTCTGTTCGGACAAAGAGCGTAAACTGACGAATGGGATACAAGAACAGGTTTTGTCGTCGTCTTCATTACATCCCAAAATGTCTGCTCACCCACATGCGACAAATCAACCATCACGCCGAGCTCATTCATCCTGCGAACAATCTTTTTGCCGAAGTCAGTCAAACCCTTACCTTGAAGCGAATCTCCTTTTTCTGTTTCGTCAGCCGCCGAAGTAGCCCAAGAAGTACTATTGTTCCACGTTAAGGTAAGATATCTCATGCCCCGTTTGGCGAGTGATTCTAAGTACGCAAGACTATCTTCAATCATATGTCCACCTTCAACACCAATGATGGCGGCAATTTTTCCTCGCTTTACGGCATTTTCAACATCTCTGTACGTTTTAGCCAGTGCTACTTCACCACGACTCCTGCGAATAATAGCTTCAAGTGTATCTATCATTTCATTCGCACGCTTAAAGGCATTCCCTTTTCCAAAATCACTACCACACCAAACGGAAAAGAACTGTACATCAACTCCTCCTTCCTTTAGTCTGACAACGTCAGAATGTCCTTTAGTGGTACGAACAGAAATATCTTCGCCTTCCATTGCCCGAAGTAACACGTCGTTGTGCGTATCAACAACCACTCCCTTTTGATGAACTCTTTTGAAATCTTTTGAGAAACTCAATCCGATAAAACATGCGATAATACAAAGAAGCAGAAAAAATCGTTTCATAATATCCTTCCAGTTTTTTTTAGAATATCGACAAGCGAAACCACATCTGCAACCTGAAAAATAAAAAAGACTCGGTAGCACCGAGTCTTCGCTCAACTGTGAACGACGAATGACTGTTACAGATCCAATACTTTCCTCTCTTCTTTTTTCGGCAACGGTTTGCCAGAATTGAGAGACTGTTCGCTTTCCCGTAATAATGAATCGAGATCAATAAGTTGTTGTTCGCGCTTTTTCATTTCCAGTAATTTTTCTTCAAAAGCTTTTTTATTCTGTGCCGACTTGAGCAAAATTTTCATCTTTGGAGAACGCTCGGACGAATCGATAATTTCAAATCTGAATTCGCCTTGAGGTAAACGACGGAAGATACGCAATGCCTCATCATCTGCAGGAAATTCAAAAGCAAAGCCGGAATCACCCATAACCGTTACACTCTGTTGCCGGCCTCGGAGAAATGTCGGTGTATTCATTCTCGGCTTAACCATGTCAACCAGTTCAAATCCATCGACAATTGGCGAAGGCGCTTCAAGGTCAATCTTAAATGCATTGTTATCGGTAAACACGCGAACTCGATGTGAGTTTGAACCGGCTACCACAACTGTGTTGGAAAATTGCCGTTCTAATTCCGCCAACTCTTGGATCATATGTTTGGTAGCCACCGGATGAGGGTGCGAGGCACGACGAAGAACGTTTTGACGCAAACTGTCGATATTCATCCGCATTTCAGCAATGCCGATAGTATCCTTTGAAATAACAACGTATTTGTTGCTACGGGTTATTTTTGGAATTGCACTCAGCAAAATTTCCGGTTTCATTTTCGGCGCATTAACGGCAACAAGAGCGTATGGGGCTTCCCGTTTTTCAAGGAATCGCTGAAATTTTGTACGTTGCAACGGTTCTAATGATGCGGCTATAGTTGACACCATCGCTCTATTTAAGTTGACAAGCTGCTCATGAATGGCAATCTCTTTATTCTCACTTACTAATACCGACGCAAGCAATCGCTCTTTGTACGAACCAAGAATTGAATCGATAATTTCTTGCTGGGGCTTCAGAATACCAACCTCTGTACAAAAATCAGAGACTCTTACCGTTGGCTTTACACTCCCGGATTCTTTCCGCACAATTTCTATTTGTGATCCGTTTTTTTCTGAATTTTTCACCTGAAGGGCGGTATGATGCGCAGAATCCAATGGAATGGTACCAAACAGTGCAAAGTTCAGTACGTCATCATTATTGAGGTTGGAAAACAATGGCAAAATATTTCCTGACATCAGCGAGCTTTGCACCTGAGTTTTCTTTTCGAGGAAAAATTGATGGAAGAGCGGCGCATCTTTCAGATAGATAACACTGGAAACAAGTACAATGAATACGCCGGCAATCGTTAGCGTCAAGGCTGGGCGTGAAAGCAGTTGTCGAAGCGATGTGTGCGAAGTTTTCGATTCAACACTGTTCGAAAGACGTAACCAAAACCAATTGTTAGCAGGAAGTTTTTCTTTCGCACGAAGCGTTTTCTTTACTGCTCTTAGAATCTCCACATCACGTGCCACCGATGGATACGCCGTGAGATATTCTTCAAACTTTTTTGCCTCATCTGGTTCCAGTTCACCATCCAAATACAGCGAAATAATTTGTTCTAATTCTTTTGTATCAAGTCTTTCCATAGTCTCTACGCCAATATCGGTTTCAACATCTCTTTCAACATTGTTCTTCCACGAGACAAACGCGATTTCACTGTTCCGACTTCACAGCCCAAAACTTCAGCAATTTCATCATAGGACATTCCATCGATATCTTTTAATATAATAGGCAGACGATATTTCTCAGGCAAGCGGTTCAACGATTGTTCTATGGTTTCACGAAGTTGCTCATCATCGAAGGTAGTGGTCATCAAATTCTCTATTTTCAGATTTGTCGTCGATTCAACACTTTGAAACGTAAAAAATTTTTTCACTTTTCTCCTCCGCATTTCATCTCTACTTCTATTAACTGCAATCCTGTAAAGCCAAGTATAAAAAGAGGATTGAAATCTAAAGTTCTGAAGCCCCTCATACGCTTTAATAAACACTTCTTGTGCGAGATCGTCCACGACATCTGCTTCATTAAAGATAGAGAAAATCAGGTTCCGCACTTTTTCCTGATATCGATGAACCAAATATCGAAACACACTCTTTTCCCCACTTTGGAAGAGCATGATTAACGAATCATCGCTTTTTTGTTCGTGGGGAATATGCGCGTCCCTCAGGTTGATAACCGCCGTTTTTCTCATCTTATCGTTATTTTTTTACGTTAGACGTATGACCACAACTATTGTTCCACTACTGTCCTTTACTTCTAAACGTCATATACGGTAAATATTCAAATAATCCCAAATTTAGAATAAAAAAACCGGCGGTAAACCGTCGGTTTTTTTTCTTTTAAGAATATCTTGGACTTAATTTTCTGTTGTTTGAGAGGCTTCTGAATCTGTCCCTTCCTGTTGTTTTCCCACACCTTTAATTTCCTGAACTTCCACGCGGATTTCTTGCGCTTTACGCTTCAAATCTGCCATATGTTT
>JBFMDF010000241.1:0-4012 GCA_040753935.1 Bacteroidota bacterium
GTTTGCCGGGTAGTCCTGCGCCATCCATCGCATTTTTTCTTCGGGCAATATCTCTTGCTTTGCGCGCTGCCTCACGCGCTTCTGCCGCTCGCAGGCTTTTGTCAATAATTCGTTTCGCGTCGGGAGAGTTATCGTCTAGCCAATCGGAAAGCGCAGGACCAATGACCGACTCGACAATACTTTTTATTTCGCTATTGCCGAGTTTTGTTTTGGTCTGTCCTTCGAATTGCGGCTCCGGCACTTTTACACTGACAATTGCCGTTAATCCTTCTTTGAAATCTTCGCCCGTCAGCTGGATTTTGTCGTCTTTGATAAGATTGTTCTTTGCCGCAAAGTTGTTGAGTGACCGTGTGAGCGCCGTTCTGAATCCGACGAGGTGCGTTCCTCCTTCGTGTGTGTTAATGTTGTTAACGTAGGAAAAGACGTTTTCCGAATACTGATCGTTGTACTGAAACGCCGCTTCTACTTCCACCGTTCTGCCGTTATCATCTTTCCCTTCCCCTTTTGCGTAAAACACTTTCTTCATAATCGACGGACGGGTAGCGTCAATATACTTTACGAATTCCACAAGACCACCTTTGTAGTGGAACTTTTCAGTCTGTTCTTGTTTGTTCCGCAAATCGGTAATTTCAAGTGTTACGTCGGGATTCAGGAACGCCAGTTCGCGCAGACGCTCTGCTAGTGTATCGAATTTGAAACTACGGTTTTTGAAAATTGTTCCGTCGGGAAGAAATGTAACTGTGGTTCCGGTTTTGTCATTCTTTGCCATTGTGCCGATAACTTTTACCGGTGCGACGGGATCGCCTTTTTTATATTTCTGATACCAAATTTTTCCATCGCGCTTGACAGTAACTTCCAGCCACTCGCTCAACGCATTCACCACCGATACACCAACACCGTGCAATCCGCCGGAAACTTTGTACGTATTCTTATCAAACTTTCCGCCGGCATGGAGCACTGTTAACACCACTTCAAGCGCCGAACGTTTTTCCTCTTTATGGATATCTGTTGGTATGCCGCGTCCGTCGTCAACAACAGAAACACTTCCATCTTTATTTATCTTTACAGAGATGTTCTTGCAGAATCCGGCGAGAGCTTCGTCGATGGAGTTATCAACAACTTCATACACTAGGTGGTGGAGACCGCGCGTGCTGACATCGCCAATGTACATTGCGGGGCGCCGGCGGACGGCTTCAAGTCCTTTGAGAACGGTAATATCTTCAGCGGTGTATTCGCCGTTTTGTTTTTTGTGTTTCGTTTCTGCCATAGTAATGTTCTGTCCTTACAAGCGCAGAGTATTTTTATTCTGCGCAACCGTTGTTTATCGAAATCGAATATCGGTAATGCTGGTTGAATTCAGCGTTGAATGAATTTTTTCTAAAATTTCTTTTTTTCGAAACGTGAGTTCGGTCCTCCATGGCGCATTGCTGACAGCAACAATCAAGACGCCGTTGTGAATTCGTTCCGGCTGGGCGACTTTAGCAATTTGTTCACCCACTATTGAGTTCCACACATTGAAAATTTGGTACTGCTCGATATTTTTCTCAATACCAAGCGTCTTCATTAACGAATCCAACACCGTGCCGAGCGGTACTATTGTTTCGTGTTTTGTCATGCAGTTACCATCTCGTCGATTACCGCACCGTGATGAATGAAGAACTTTTTTCTTTGCGCGTTCCACTGAAGATCGGCAAACATCTTTTCGCTTGTAGCGGTAATGAAGGTCTGCCCCAGTGATTCAACTAACGTTAACAATGCGCTGCTTCGATGTTCGTCGAGTTCGCTGAAAACATCATCCAACAGAAACATCGGTGTTTCGTTGCACCGCTCTTTCAAGAAAAAGAATTCCGCTACTTTCAGCGCCACCAAAAATGTTTTGTGTTGTCCCTGCGATGCAAAATGTTTTACCTGCATATCGTTCAGTGAAAATACAATCTCGTCTCGATGGGGACCTACAAGTGTGGTTCCGAACCGTAATTCGTCGGAGTATTTCCGCTGCAATTTTTGAAGCAATTTCTGTTTGATGCTTTCGATCGATTCTTCTTTATCGAGTTGAACCGAAGGAAAATATTCTATCTTCGGTGTTTCTTTTTCACCAACAATGTGGAGAAACGCTTCGGTGATGTACGGTAAAAATTCTTTTAGAAACGCTTGCCGTTTATTGATTAGCACCGCGCCGCGGTGAACAAGCATTTCGTTCCATGGTGCAAGCGTATCGTTACATTCGTTTCCGCGTGCGTTGTGGAGAATCGCATTGCGCTGCCGAAGTATTCTGCGGTATTCTAATATGTCTTCAACATACGACGCACTACTCTGCGAAATTACAAGGTCAATAAACTTTCGTCGATCATTCGGCGCTCCAAAAGTAATGGCGTTGTTTTCCGGCGAAAGCACAACGACGGGGAACATACCGATGACTGCCGATACTTTTTCCGGAACCGCATTGTTGATGGTAAATTTTTTTTCTTTGCCCGTGTGGTCGTACGTAATTCGTACGGTAAATTCTTTTCCTCGGTCAGACTCCAGCGTGCCGTCAATTTCAAAAAACGTCTCGCCTTGTTTCACCACTGTTGCATCCGAACTGGCATAAAAACTCTTTGTCAAACTAAAAAATGAAAGAGCTTCAAGTGCGTTGGTTTTACCCTGCCCGTTGTTTCCGAGCAGCACATTCATTTGTCCCGCAAAATTGAATGTTGTGTCGCTGTGGTTTCGAAAATTGCGAAGGTAGGCGTTCCGTATTTTCATTGAATAGACGACGAATTAGTTGTTCAACCGCACCGGCATAATCAGCATCAACACGTCTTCGCCTTCTTTTTGGGCAATTGGTGAAACTATTGCTGCTCGGTTGGGTGAGCTAAGTTTAAATTCTACTTCATCCGAATCTAAATGCGACAACACATCGACGACGTAGGCAGAATTGAAGCCGATTTCCATTTCTTCGCTGTTGTAGTCGCACGATATTTTCTCTTTTGCCTCGCTGCCAAAATCTTGATCTTCGGCGGTAACTTTTAGTTGGTCGCCTCCCAACGAAAGCCGTATTTGGTGTGTGGTTGAATTAGAATACAATGAAACGCGTCTTACAGATTGTAACATTTCGTGTTTGTTCACCACCAGTTTTCTCTCGTTGTCGAGCGGAATCACGCTTTCATAGTTCGGATATTTTTCTTCTATCAATCGCGAGATCAGTGATGTTCCGTCGAAATTAAACATGACATGCGTTGAACTGATGGAAACTTTTACTTCAGAACCTGCGGCTACTTTGTCAATTAACGAAAGGGCTTTTGCCGGAACAATGATATCTTTTGTTATCTTTCCGGCAGAAATATTTTTATTTAAAACCCGCACTAAACGATGTCCATCTGTTGCAACTGCCCTGACTTCACCTTTGGTAAATTGCAGTAGAACACCCATCATTGCCGGCCGTAGTTCGTCGGTGCTGACCGCAAATAATGTTGTGTTAATTATTTTCTGAAGAACGCCAACGTTGAACGGTACTTCTGCTTCCCCTTTAAATTCTGGTGTTGTTGGAAACTCTTCGCTGTTTTCACCGGTAAGAGTGTATTCGCCGTTATCCGTTTTCATTCTGATTTTATTCGTCTCAACATCGATAGTAAAAATCAGATTTGTATCGGGAAGGGCGCGTACAGTGTCGAAGATGCGTTTTGCCGGTATTGCTATTGTTCCGTTTTGCGTATTTTGAACTTCCAGAGAGACGGAAACAGAAACTTCGAGATCGGTAGCTGTTATTTTTAACGTGTTCGAGTGAACATCAAAAAGGAGATTTTCAAGGATTGGTAACGTGGAACGAGTAGGAACTACGCTTACTGTCTTTGCCAATGCTTTTTGTAATTCAGTGCTCCGTACTGAGAATTTCATCATTGTCTCCTTAATAAAAGTGGGATAAAGAGAAGGATGTTAATGAAAGAATATACGAAATTTGAGAGGGAAACTCAAAGGAAGAATACCTGTAAGTGTATATTTTTTCAGACGGTTATCGTTCATTTTAATTAAA
>JBFMDF010000242.1:0-4010 GCA_040753935.1 Bacteroidota bacterium
AAAGTGAGAACAAAAACACGGTATGTCTTCATGATAAAATCCTTTCGTAGAATTTGTCATCGCTTATTAATGTCTGAATATACAGAAAGGTAAACGTGAGTTGAAAAGTAAATTTTCATTTCATTCAAAACAAAAACCCCCAAAGTTTTTTCTTTGGGGGTTTAGTATCCACAAACTTAGCAAGCACTACTGCTTGTAAAGTTACAGTCTTAATACCGATAGTACTCCGGTTTATACGGACCTTCCACCGGCACGCCGATGTACTGCGCCTGGTCTTCGGTCAACACATCTAACTCTACACCGATTTTTTTCAAATGCAGTCGCGCGACCTTTTCATCCAGATGTTTCGGAAGCGTATAGACTTTCTTCTCGTAACGTTCAGGATGAGTCCACAACTCAATCTGCGCCAGCGTTTGGTTCGTAAACGAATTGGACATGACAAATGACGGATGACCCATTGCGCAACCGAGATTGACAAGTCTACCTTCGGCAAGGACAATAATGTCTTTGCCGTCAATCGTGTATTTGTCCACCTGCGGCTTAATGGTGTCTTTCGTATGTCCGTAGTTGTTGTTGAGCCACGCCATATCAATTTCAATATCGAAGTGACCGATATTGCAGACAACAGCATTGTGCTTCATTGCCTTAAAATGGCGTGCGGTAATGATATTTTTGTTGCCCGTTGCCGTAACAATAATGTCCGCCTCTTTCACTGCATCATCCATCCGTTTCACTTCATATCCTTCCATCGCCGCTTGCAGTGCGCAGATGGGATCAATTTCGGTAACGATAACGCGCATTTTTGCTTCGCGCAACGATTCGGCAGAACCTTTTCCTACATCGCCGTAGCCGGCAACAACCGCAACTTTTCCTGCCAGCATCAAATCGGTTGCCCGGCGAATGGCATCGACTAACGATTCGCGACATCCATACTTGTTGTCGAATTTTGATTTGGTAACCGAGTCGTTCACATTAATGGCGGGAACGAGCAATGTTCCATTTTTCATCCGCTCATACAGGCGGTGAACACCGGTGGTGGTTTCTTCCGACAATCCGCGAATGCCAGCGGCAAGTTCCGGATATTTGTCGAAAACCATGTTCGTCAAGTCACCGCCATCATCGAGAATCATGTTCAGCGGCTGGTTGTCTTTGAATGCAAACAGCGTTTGTTCAATGCACCAGTCAAATTCTTCTGCAGTCATCCCTTTCCATGCATAGACGGGAATGCCTGCCGCCGCAATTGCCGCCGCGGCATGATCCTGCGTGGAAAAGATGTTGCATGACGACCACGCTACTTCTGCCCCAAGTTCTTTTAATGTTTCAATAAGAACGGCAGTCTGAATTGTCATGTGCAAACATCCGGCAATGCGTGCACCTTTCAGCGGATATTTCCCTTTGTACTCCTCGCGGATTGCCATCAGACCGGGCATTTCCGCTTCTGCCAGTTTAATCTCTTTACGTCCCCACTCTGCCAGGGACATATCTTTCACTTTGTATGGAAGAGACGGTTTAGTAATTTTTCCATTCACTCTCGTCTCTACCTCCATTACTGCGCTCATTGTTTCTCCTTTTGTTTGTTCGTGTAACCTTACGGGGTTAGTTGTTATTTGAGAGATGTCAGACATCATAAGATGCCTCCACCTCACCAAAATTATCATCTGTTTATCGGCAAGACGTAGAACATCTTGCCATTTACTTATCTCGCCGCTTTCTTCAACGCGGGAACAAGGTCCAACTGTTCCCAGGTAAATTCTTTTTCGTTGCGTCCAAAATGTCCATAGGCGGCGGTTTTCTTGTAAATCGGGCGTAGCAGATTCAAACGTTTGATAATTCCGCGCGGCGTCATATCAACAATCTTCATGAGAATTTTAGAAATCTCATCATCGGGCATAATGCCGGTACCGAATGTGTTAACATAGATAGACACAGGCTCAGCCACCCCAATGGCGTACGCTACCTGAATCAAACATTCTTCTGCAAGACCTGCGGCTACAACATTCTTTGCAAGATGGCGTGTTGCATATGCCGCACTACGGTCTACTTTGGTCGGATCTTTTCCTGAAAATGCACCGCCGCCGTGTGGTGCGCGTCCGCCGTACGTATCAACAATAATTTTTCGTCCGGTTAATCCGCTGTCGCCGTGCGGTCCGCCGATTTCGAACATACCGGTAGGGTTGACGTAGTATTTGGTTTTCTTGTCGATAAATCGCTCGGGGATAACTTTTTTGATTACATGTTCAATGACATCTTCTTTGATTTTTTTTTGCGATACATCCGGATCATGCTGGGTAGATATCACCACTGCATCCACACGAATCGGCGTACGGCCCTCGTACTCAATTGTTACCTGCGATTTTGCATCTGGACGAAGGTACGGCATGAGTTTAAGATTTTTCTTGCGAATATCGGCAAGCCGCTTCACTAATTGATGGGCGTACATAATTGGTGCGGGCATGTATTCCGGCGTTTCGTTGTTGGCGTAACCAAACATCATTCCCTGATCGCCGGCGCCGCCGGTATTAACGCCCATGGCAATGTTGGGGGATTGGGAATGAATCGCATTGAAAATTCCGCACGAATCAGCGTCAAATTTATATTCCGCTTTGGTATACCCAATTTCTCTGATTGTTCCCCGGACTATTTCGTGAATATCAATGTAACCGGCAGTTGTTACTTCTCCGGCAACGACAACCTGCCCTGTTGTAACCATCGTTTCACATGCTACGCGTGAATACTTATCTTGAGCAAGCAACGCATCGAGGATTGAATCTGAAATCTGATCGGCAACTTTATCGGGATGTCCTTCTGAAACCGACTCGGATGTAAAAAGATAACGCATGTATCTGTTATACTCCTAACTTTGAATAAATGTATGTGCAGTTTATTATGTGTACTAAAGGTACTAAAAAATACAATACTCTGCTACCACGGATTGTTTCTCCGCAAACCGGTTGACCGTGAAGATGTGGAAATTTACGATTAGTAGTATTCCAGTTCAGAGGAATCGCCAATGTTAATCCGCTTGAATCCCCCTTTGACCACTGCATTGCTGCCAATGATGGAATCTTCCAGCAATGCCGATTCAACCCTCGCTTGCTCGCTGATAATGGAATTTTTCACGATGGAATCCACCACTACCGCTCCATCGGCAATAGTGGCATACGGACCGATAACAGAATTTTTTACGGTTGCTTTTGCAGAAATAAACACCGGCGGCACCACAACAACACTTTCATGAATCCCATTTGTGGCTGTGGAATGCAACAGGTAACGATTAGTGTTGAGAAGAGTTTCCGGTTTTCCGCAATCGTACCATCCGTCCACCGGAAAGGTGACCAGTTTCTCTCCCCGTTCAATCATCAACTGCAATCCATCGGTCAACTGGTATTCGTTCTTCGTTCGTACATCGCGTTTAATCATCTCTTTCAAACAATCCAGCAATACGTCGGGATGTTTGATGTGGTACAGTCCTACAAGAGCAAGATTACTTGTTGGCTGTTCAGGCTTTTCAACCAACTTGGTGATAAAGCCATTGTGAACCTCTGCAACACCGAATCTGCGGGGATCTTCCACTTCTTTCACGCCAATGCTAGAATGGTCATTGTTGATCATTGCTTTCAAATCAACATCAAACACTGTATCACCGAGAATAATTAAAATTGGGTCTTTTGATATGGTGTGGCGCGAAAGGTAAATGGCGTGACCAAGACCGAGACGCTCTTCTTGTTCTACAAAATCCACCTTGATGTTGTAGTTCGACGTGATGTACTCTTTAATCAAATCCCCCAAGTAACCAACGATAATAGTTGCCGAATCAAAGCCTTCAGCAATAATTTTGTCCATGATGTGACCGATAATCGGCTTGCCTGCAACGTTCAGCAATACTTTGGGAACGGTATATGTGTGGGGTCGTAGACGGCTGCCTACGCCCGCAACTGGTATAATTGCTCTCATATTTTTTTCAAAATGGGATTGAAAGATACCGAAACTTCATCCTAGAAGAAATGAAA
>JBFMDF010000243.1:0-3955 GCA_040753935.1 Bacteroidota bacterium
ATGGGTATAGCTTCCTCTCGAACAACTTCACCAGAAATTATTTTTAGTAGCAGTTTGTTTGCAGAGGCTTTACTAGCATTGGATATATATCAATATAACCTTCCCAACCATGTTGTTATTGCCGAAATATACGGTGGTGGTGGTTTAACCGATGCAACATACAAAAATGATTATATTGTTCTATATAATCCAACACATAATAGCATTGACTTAACAAACTGGTCAATACAGTATACAACCGCTTCTGGATTTCAGTGGTTTAAAACTATACTTAGCGGAAATATAGCTCCACACAGCTATTTTTTGATTCAACAGTCCGGTGGATTAACAGGGGAAAATTTACCCCGTGTCCCTAACGTAATTGGAAATATTGCCATGTCAGAAATGGAGGGAAAAGTTGCATTAGTAAATGACTCAACCACGCTTGTAGGTGCCAATCCCATTGATGATGTAAGGATCGTTGATTTTGTTGGATATGGGAATGCCAATGCATTCGAGGGGACAGCGCCAACTTCGGCGTCATCGAGTACTACAAGCATTTGTCGGAAAGATAATATGGGGAACAGTACATATGGCGTTAATGGGAATGGGTGGGATAGCAATGATAACGGCAATGATTTTTTTATTAAAACAGATCCGTTACCACTACCGGTTGAACTTTCATCGTTTGCCGTGAGACAAAAAAATACAGTTATTTACCTGCAATGGAAAACTGTCACAGAAAAAAATTGCTATGGTTTTGAAATTGAACGAAGTAATTCCAATGATGAATGGAGTAAAATTGGTTTTGTTGAGGGGCACGGAACTTCAAGTTCTCCGAACGAATATTTTTTTAAGGATCAAAAACTCAAAACAGGTCATTATTATTATCGATTAAAACAAATAGATCGTGATGGTAATTTTCAATACTATGGTAATATTGAAGTTATAATAGAAGCACCCAATAAATTTTCGATGGGACAAAACTACCCCAATCCATTCAATCCTCAAACAACATTACGGTACGGCGTTCCACAAACCAGCAGGGTAAAACTGCAAATCTTCAACACACTTGGTCAAGTTGTTGCAACATTGGTAAACGAGCAAAAAGATGCCGGCTACTACGAAACAAACTGGAACGCCGCCAATTATCCTTCAGGTGTTTATTTCTACCGCATTGAAGCCAACGCGACTGAAAACCCGACCAACCGTTTTGTGGAGACTAAGAAAATGTTGCTTTTAAAATGATTCCATCGTAAACAATTTATACAAACCCAAGTAGCTAATGCTTGGGTTTGTTTTTATTATTACCTCCCTCGCATTGTCTTTCCCGGCCTATTTTTCTATCTTTAGAAAAACAATGCTACCAATTCACAGATTCAAAATTTTGTTCATCTTCTGCTTCTGCGTTGCTATCTGCGCCATCAGCGAAATCCATGCGCAGACAAAGCGCATCGATTCGCAATTCCGCATTGCGCGGCTCAAATATTCCGGCGGTGGGGATTGGTATAACGATCCTTCGGCGGAGGTGAACTTGTTGAAGTTTGCACAACAATACGCCGGCATCGACACCGATCCAAAGTACGAATTTGTTGAGATTTCCAGCGACAATTTCTTCTCGTACCCTTTTATTTTTATGACAGGTCACGGCAATGTTGTTTTCTCCGATTACGAGGCGCGGCGGCTTCGTCTCTATTTGGAAAACGGAGGATTTTTATATGCCGATGATGATTATGGAATGGACAAATCATTCCGTCGCGAAATGAAAAAAGTATTTCCCGAATATGACCTTGTCGAAATTCCGTATTCATACGGCTTGTATTCCTGTCTGTTTAATTTTCCCAACGGCGTTCCGAAAACACATGAGCATGACAAGAAACCGCCGCAAGGGTTCGGCATCTTTCACAAAGGACGATTGGTGGTCTATTATACTTTTGAAGCAAATCCCAGCGATGGCTGGGCTGATGCTGATGTGCACAAAGATCCGCCGGAGAAACGGGAAGAGGCGTTACGATTTGGGACGAATATCCTTGTTTGGGCGCTGACACAGTAAATTAAGAATGACAGCACACACACAACATATCATTCATCAATTGCGTTCTCGCGTTAACAAGACACGGCGAAGGTTGTATCGTCAGGAATTTTTGCAACGAGTGTTGACGATCTATTCTGTTCTTCTGCTGTTGGGTGGAATTGTTCTGTCGCTTGAATCGCTTGTGGAATTTGGTACGACAGTACGTTCGGTCATTTTTTATACGTACTGGTCTATTGCCGCATTGCTAACGATTGTGTTTGCGGGGAAACAATTCCTCAGATTTGCCGGAGTGCTGTCAAATCATTCGGATGAAGAAATTGCCCAGATGATTGGGAAATATTTTCCCTCTATCGGCGACAGACTTGAAAACACACTCGATCTTGCCGCTATGATTGAGCAGGGTGATTCATATTCATCCAATGAATTGATAGAGGTTTCTCTTGAACATTTTCATCGCTCAACAGAACGGATGAATTTTACCGAAGCAGTATCCTTTACCGGCGTAACGAAAAATTTGCGCATGCTCGGCGCTGTAACATCCGCACTGGTGGTAACGATGATGATCTCCGGCAGTCCATTTGCACAAGCGGCAGAACGATTGTGGAATCACAACAAAGAGTATGAACGTTCACTGCCGTTTACAATTATTGTGGAGCCGGGTGACGTCGAGATCGTAAAAGGAGAAACTGTTTCTGTTCGCGCGCGTGTAGTGCCGAACGGAACGCATCCAATGCCTCAGGAAGTAACACTGGCTTTTGCCGAAGAGGGAATTGCTGTTGAGCAACGACTTGCCGTCAAACAGGATTCCAACGGAACATACTCCTATCAGTTTGCGTCGTTGAAGAACTCTCTTCATTATGCATTTGACATTGAAGGAATTTCCAGTAAACATTATAAAATTTCAGTTACAGATCGGCCGTTTGTCCGGTCGCTTTCTATTGTTATTACTCCGCCTGCGTATTCACAATTGCCGCGCCAGCAATTGGATGAAAACATCGGCGACATTTTGGCACTTGCCGGTTCAAAAATTCATTGGTCAATAACATCGAACAAAGAAATCGGCAAGGGATTTATTGTGTTCAAAGATGGAAGTGATATTCCTATGCAAAAAAACGGCAATGGATTTACCGCGTCATATGTAGCAATGCATCCTACCTCGTACTACGTTGAACTGGAAGATACCAAAGGAATTACCACAAACACCGTTATCGAATACAGCATCAACATCATTCCCGACGCATTCCCGACAGTAGAAATTCTTTCTCCGGGAAAAAATATTGACGTCACCGAAAAAATGTCGTTACCGATGACATTTAAGGTGAACGATGATTTTGCTGTGCGCAGATTGCAGTTGTCGTACCGGCTCGTTCAATCGCGGTTTGCACAAGCAGAACAGCGTTACACCAGCGTTGCACTGTTCGACACCATGCATCTTGCCGACGGTGTGGTGGATTATGAATGGAATCTTTCATCACTCGGTTTGGTGCCGGAAGATGTGGTAGAATATTATGCTGAAGTATTTGATAACGATGATGTTAATGGACCGAAATCCGGACGAAGTCAAACGTATTTACTACGGTTGCCATCGTTGGAGGAAGTGTTTGCGGATGCCGACAAAGCGCACAACGATGCGTTGAAAACTATGGAACAGGCGTTGAAAGAGGCGGAAGAGTTGAAAAAGAAGGTGGATGAACTTTCCAACGATATGAAGCGCAATCAAACGATGGAGTGGCAGAAACAAAAAAAGGCGGAAGAACTGGCGAAGAAGTATCAGGAAATTCAGAAGAAAGTAGACGATGTCCGCAAGCAAACTGAAGAGATGATGGAAAATCTTCAGCGCAACAACGTTCTTTCACAGGAAACGTTGGAAAAGTATCTCGAATTGCAGAAGGTGATGCAGGAACTGAACTCACCTGAATTTCAGGAAGCGATGAAGCGGAT
>JBFMDF010000244.1:0-3955 GCA_040753935.1 Bacteroidota bacterium
TCTTGCGTTCAAAAATTCTGTAAACATTGTTTGTCCCCCTTCTACCAACAATGAAGCAATGTTTCTTTTTCCTAAATCACTCAGAATCTTTTTAATTGGTATTCTTCCTTTCACTGTCGGAAGTGGCACAACGAGAATATTCTTTTTTGTCAGAGTAGAAATCTTTTCATCATGGTGTTTTGCCGACGTTGTCGAAGTGTACAGAATTGTCGGTGCATCACTGTTAAAAACATTACTCTCTGCAGAAGTTCGTAAATTTCCGTCTATCACAATCCGCACAGGATTTCTTCCTCTGATATGTCGTACACTTAAGAATGGATTGTCTGCAACAACGGTATTCGCTCCGACTACAACAGCATCGTATTCACTGCGTAGCCGGTGAACATAGCGACGAGATTGTTTGCAGGTAATCCATTTTGAAGAACCATTGTTCTTTGCAATAAAACCATCAGCCGTTTGAGCCGCTTTCAGCGCGACAAACGGTAGTTTCGTCTTAATAAACTTGAAAAATTTTTCATTCAATAAAACCGCTTCTTCTTTCAACACTCCTGTCGTGCACTGTATTCCTATTTTTTTCAACTTTGCAATGCTTTTTCCATTAACACGAGGATTGGGGTCTATGGTAGCAACAACAACTCGACTGAATTGATGTTGAATTATTGCATCTACACACGGTGGTGTTTTACCGTAATGGAAACAAGGTTCAAGATTGACATACAACGTCGCACCGTTTGGCGAAAATTTATGGCTCAGTGCATCATTGATGGCGTTAATTTCTGCATGATGTTCACCATATTTTCGATGATACCCTTCACCAATTTTTTTCCCATCTTTCACAATAACAGCGCCTACCAACGGATTTGGACTTGTGTACCCTTTCCCTTTCGCGGCAAGAGCAAAACAGCGTCGCATCCAATAGTCATCGTTATAGTCTACCGGCATATAATAAAAAAGACATTACGATGTCTGAATGAATCACTCGTAATGTCTTGACAAATATTCACGTTCCAGTTACTTAAAATATATTTCTTTGCCTTTAGCGGCAGAACGGTACACGGCATCAACAATTTTCATCCGCTGCACTGCTTCGTGAACAGTGGAAATAACGGGATGAATTCCTCGTAGCGCACCGATAAAATGTTTCATTTCGCTTTCGTATGAACGTTTCACGGTATTCTGCGATGTATCAGTTTTTACCGGCGTTAGATTCACAATATTGCCGTGCATTTCTTTATGAATTTTCAACGGATTAATTTTTCCGCTTCCTTGATCCCCATAAATATTGCAATAATACAATTCGCTTTCGATATGGAAATTCCAACTTACTTCAATGGTTATCGTTGCTCCGTTTTTCATTGTTAAAAATACGATCGAGGAATCTTCCACTTTTGTTTTATGATGGTAATTGGTGGCATTGACCCGTGCCACTTCAGGATATCCGGTCATCCACAATGCCAGATCGAGCATCACGATACCAAGATCAAGAAACACACCACCGCCTGATAATTTTTCCTGCAACATCCATCCGCTTTCAGAAGATGGTTTTTTCAACCAGCCCGTTTTTACGTAAAAGATATTGCCCAGATCATTATTCTCGATGAAACTTCGTAACATCATGGTATCCGGACGAAAACGATGATTCATGCCGACCATTAACTTGCGCTTATTCTTTTTTACTGCTTCTGAAATTTTCAGCGCTTCATCGTACCGACGAGCGATTGGTTTTTCAACAAAAACATCACGTTTGTTTTCAAGAGCGGCAATAGAAATTTCGGTATGCACATCGGTTGAAGTACAGATATCCACCGCATCCAGTTCTTCATTCTTGAGCATGTCTTCGTAACTGGTATAGTATCTCGGAATGCCATACTTCTCCGCCAACGCACGCGCTTTATTTTTCTCCCGATCACAAATACAAGTAACCTGTACGTCCGGCATTCGGGTAAAAATTGGCAGGTGATAAACCTGTGCAATCCACCCTAATCCTACAATACCGAGTTTTGGTTTTTCAATTTTCGGGTCAACCATACTTATTGCGCTTTACGCCCTTGAATAATAGTTTCCTGTGAATGTTGCAGATAGAATGTCTTTACCGTTTCCGCAATTCCAACTGCATCAAGTTTTGTCAATTTCCACAATTCCGATGGCGAACCATGAGTAACATAGTTATCAGGCAGTCCATGCAGTTTGATGTTGATATGCGACTTATTCATCTCGATCAGCTTTTCGGCAATAGCAGAACCAAATCCACCGACAATGCTATTTTCTTCCACCGTTACAATTGAGGTAAACCGATGTGCGATGTCGTCAAGTAATTCGCTATCAATCGGTTTGATGAACCGCATGTTGACGACTTCGGCAAGAATTCCGTCTTTCTCAAGTAACTCAGCGGCTTTGAGCGATTGAGTCACCATTGTTCCTACAGCGAGAATTGCTATATCATGACCCGCTCGTAAGACCTCGCCTTTGCCAATCGGTAAAACATCAAAAGTTGATTTTAACGGTAAGCCGAGACAATTACCTCTGGGATAACGAAGTGCAATGGGACCTTGTTTATATTCAACAGCAGTATAAAGCATATCACGCAATTCGTTTTCATCCTTCGGTGCCATAATAACCATTTTAGGAATGCATCGCAGGTATGACAAATCCAATGCGCCATGATGCGTCGGACCATCGGCGCCAACCAATCCTGCACGATCTAAAACAAATACAACATGAAGGTCTTGCAACGAAACATCATGAACAATCTGGTCAAAAGCCCGTTGTAAGAACGTGGAATAAATTGCACAAACGGGAATGTAGCCTTCCGTTGCCATTCCGGCGGCAAAGGTTACCGCATGTTGCTCTGCAATTCCGACATCGAAGAAACGTTCGGGCATTTCACGTTGAAGAATATCGAGTCCGGTCCCGTCGGGCATAGCGGCAGTAATACCGACTACTTTTTCATTCTGCCGGCAAATGTCAACCATTGTTTTGCCAAAAATTTTCGTGTAGGCAGGCGGTGCATCGGACTTTGGAGAGAGACCGGTGATTTTATCGAACGGTGTAACACCGTGGAGTTTCGATGCATCCTTTTCTGCTGGCTCGTAGCCTTTCCCTTTTTCTGTAATAACATGTAGAAGAATCGGTCCGGGAAGGTCTTTTACATGACGTAAAATTTCAACTAACTTCACAACATTGTGTCCGTTAAAAGGACCAAAATATCTAAAGCCGAGAGCTTCAAACAACATACCGGGTGTTACTACTGCTTTTACCCCTTTCTCTAACTTGCTTGCAACGGCACGAAGTCGATCCCCGAAGGCATCCAGTTTACCGGTTAGATCCCAAACATTCGCTTTGAATTTATTGTATGAGGGATGAGTCAATGCCTCCGAAAAATAATCGTGAAGCGACCACAGTGTCGGTTTGTTTGATGAAAGCGACACCATGCGGTTGTCGTTGAGAACAACAATCATATTCTTTTTCAACAA
The DNA here is from genome assembly GCA_040753935.1 of Bacteroidota bacterium. GTDB lineage: Bacteria > Bacteroidota > Ignavibacteria > UBA10030 > UBA8401 > SpSt-333. The sequence goes on from JBFMDF010000244.1 coordinate 3,474, forward strand.
CCCTGCGTTGTTGAGTCCTTCATACGCCATACCACCCGTAAGCGAACCATCTCCGACGATAGCAATAACTTTGAAATCTTTTTTTGCAAAATCACGCGCGACGGCTATACCCAAGGCGGCAGATATTGCGGTGTTTGCGTGCCCTGCGCCAAAGGTATCATATTCGCTCTCATCGCGTCGAAGGAAACCACTTATCCCGTGTAATTGACGAATGGTATGCAGTTTATCTTTTCTTCCGGTGAGAATTTTATGAGGATACGCCTGATGACCAGTATCCCACACCAGTTTGTCGTAAGGGGTATTGAAGACGTAATGCAACGCGACGGTAAGTTCAACTGCTCCCAGCCCGGCACCAAGATGACCGCCGGTTTTCGATACAGAATCTACCAAAAACTCACGTACTTCTTTACAGACTTCGCGCAATTGTTGAATCTCTAACGATCGGAGATCGCTAGGAAACTGTATGGAATTCAACAATGTGT
>JBFMDF010000245.1:0-3954 GCA_040753935.1 Bacteroidota bacterium
GGGATGTAACGATTTTTCAAATCTTATCTTTCAAAATGAAAATGAATAGACGAACATTTCTTGAACACACAACGTCGCTGGCGGTAGGTACGCTGGCGGCGTCGCTGCCAATAGCAGCGAACGAACTTCACCAATTACAAAAGGAGAATAACTCTATGGCACACGAACTGGCACCACTTCCGTATGCGTTTGATGCTCTTGAACCGTACATCGACGCTAAGACGATGGAAATTCACCACGGCAAGCATCATGCGGCGTACGTTACCAATCTGAACACCGCGCTGAAGGATTACGCAGACCTTCAGTCAAAATCTGCAATTGAACTGATTGCCAACCTCAACGCTGTTCCCGAAGCAATTCGCACTGCAGTACGCAACAATGGCGGAGGGCATGTCAACCATACCATGTTCTGGCAACAACTGAAAAAGGATGTTCCGTTTCCAGCATCCAGCAAACTGGGCAACGCTATTACGTCAGCCTTCGGTTCTTTTGATTCGTTCAAAGAGCAATTCAACAAAGCGGGGCTTGGTCGTTTCGGCTCCGGATGGGCGTGGTTGATTGTTGATGCAGGAAAATTGGTCATCACCTCAACGCCCAATCAGGATTCGCCAATTATGGAAGGGAAAAAACCCGTTCTCGGAGTGGACGTGTGGGAACATGCGTACTACTTAAAGTACCAGAATCGTCGTGCTGATTACCTTGCGGCTATTTGGAATGTGATTAACTGGGATGATGTCGTTGCACGGTATGAACAAGCAATGAAATAATTCTATGATGGACTTGCCAGGTCTCCAAGACTTGGCAAGTTTTTATGTTATGACTTCACACGAATTACCTTCCCATATTCTTCCGCTGTTCCCGCTGAATGTTGTACTCTTTCCACAGTCACAGTTGCCGCTTCACATCTTTGAGGAACGGTACAAGACACTCATCAGTGAATGTATTACGTATGACAATGTCTTCGGCATCAACCTTGTCCACGAACAACAGATGCAGACGATAGGATGCACTGCCTTGGTGAAAGAAGTGACGAAACGGTATGACGACGGCAGGATGGATATCGTCGTCGAAGGGGTGAGAAGGTACACACTTCATAATCTTGTTGATGCGCCACATCCGTATTACTCCGGCAGAGTGTCGTGGTATAATGATATTCCGGAAGAAGTGGATGAACAGTTGCGGCTGAAGGCAGTTCGGCTGCACAACGAGTTTGTGAGAACGGTGTTTCAGGGAACAGTGAATGCGGTAGAACCGGATGATATTCGCAAGACGCGCGCATTTTATTTGGTGCAAAAATCGGGCCTTGATATTCCACAGCGGCAAATGTTTTTGTCAATGAATTCTGAAAACGCACGTCTGGGATACCTTGTCAAACATCTCGAAACACTGTTGCCGCTGTTGATATCGAAAAAGAAAGTGGAAGAACTCGCACGGAACGATGGCTACATTCAAGAGTGACGAAGAAACGCTCGCTTCAGTCGTCGGGAATATGTGGGGGACATTTTTTCCCTCAATGCAAAATCTGCTTGCAACACAACAGACTCTTCAGTAAGTTTCACACGACATGGAACCAGAGACAAGAAAGGTCAAGAGCATACCATCGCTGTTGAACGTTGCTGTTCAACAGATTGAGATTGACCTGTCTCAGCGAGAACAGCACTATTGGAATTTTTGTGTGAACTGTGGAACGCCGTTAGACAGCCGCAAATGCAAACTGTTCTGCCCGAAGTGCGGCTTCTACCATAGTTGCAGTGAACCATAAGTCGATTTTGCCGAGACCGCGAATCTATTTCACAGTGTGATGTAAAAAACAAAAGCAAATAACAATATCTCAAATCACGTTAAACAATTCGTAGGAGAATACGTGAATAAAAAAGGACACCTTGTCGCAAAAAAACATCGCAAGAAACGGGCGAAGATGAAAGCAAAAGCCCGCGCATTGCGTGCGATGAAGAAAGCGCAATAACAACAACCCCGCAATAGCGGGGTTTGTTGTTTTTCCATTCAGGAACTGCGCGATGGTGAATCTCTTTTTGCTTATCGCACAACGTTTCGATATTTTATGTGATGAAGAGAGCAATTCATAGTATTCAAGCAATGGTAATCAGAGGCAGAACATTCGATTTTTCCCAGCGGACGTACCTGATGGGAATTTTGAATGTAACGCCCGATTCATTCTCCGACGGCGGAAAGTATCTTCATGTTGATGATGCAGTTGCCCATGCACTGCGAATGGTGGAGGAGGGGGCTGATATTATTGATGTTGGCGGTGAATCGACAAGGCCTAAAGGAGTGTACGGAGAAGGGGCGAAGAAAGTCAGCGCTGAAGAAGAAATCGAGCGGGTAGTTCCTGTCATTACAAAAATTCGGACAGTTTCCGACATCCCGATTTCGATTGATACATACAAATCTGTCGTTGCCGATGAAGCGCTGAAAGCCGGTGCAGATATCGTCAACGACATCAGCGGTTTGAGGTTTGATCCGGCAATTGCGACGGTGGCTTCCAAACATCATGCGGCATTGGTTGTCATGCATATTCAGGGAACGCCGGAAACCATGCAGTTACATCCGACATACGGTGATGTGGTGGCAGAAGTAAAAGAAGAACTGCGTCGTTCTGCCGAGAAAGCAACACAGGCAGGAGTTGAAACTGTCATCGTTGATCCGGGAATCGGTTTTGGGAAAAATCTTCAACATAATCTTTTGTTGCTGAAACACTTACGTGACTTTTGCGATTTGGGGTATCCTCTGCTTGTTGGTACATCACGAAAAGGATTTATTGGAACGTTGTTGAATCTTCCTGTAGAGCAACGGCTTGAAGGAACGGCGGCCTCAGTTGCTGTTGCTATAATGAACGGAGCCAACATTGTTCGTGTGCATGATGTGAACGAAATGAAGCGCGTGGCGGTTATTGTTGATGCTGTAAAAAATGCTTAGAAACATCTGAAACATTCATCCGAAGGATTGAAAGAATGCTTCGCATAGGCAATGTGGCTTTTGCTTGTTTCCAAACAATTTTTCAGATGTTGCGCTTAAAGATGTGGCAAGTCTTTGAGACATGCCAACTCTAAAACAAAAAAATTATGGAACTATTTAATATCGGTTTCCTTTCTGTTACCCTTGTCGATCTGGTAGATATTCTGCTGGTGACATTTCTTTTTTACAGTTTGTACCGAGGTATGCGCGGTACGGTAGCCGCCCAGATTTTCGTCGGTCTTATTGTTATTGTGGTGCTCTCGTTTATTGCCCAAGCCATAAACTTAAAAGCGATGGGATGGCTACTACGAACGTTGATGGATATTTGGGTCATTGCCTTCATCGTCATTTTTCAGCCGGAGATCAGACGGTTTCTTTCGACCATTGCACGCAATCCGGTTGTACGGTTGTTCATTCGGTTGAATGTGAGTGAATCGATTGAAGAAATCACGGCAACGGCTCTTGAACTGTCGAAAAAGAAACAGGGCGCACTCATCATCATTGCACGTGGAACAGGGATGAAATCGTTTATTGAAACCGGCGTAACGCTTGGGGCGCAAATCAGCCGCTCCTTGCTGTTGTCGATTTTCAATCCGCGTTCGCCGCTACACGACGGAGCCGTGATTGTGAACGACAGAATTGTGGAAGCCGCGCGGTGCACATTGCCGCTGTCGTCAACAAACAGAGTTGGAGAGTTAGCGCTGGGAACACGTCACCGGGCAGGGTTGGGCATAACGGAACAGACCGATGCTGTTGCCGTGATTGTGTCAGAAGAAACCGGCGCAATTTCTATTGCCGATAACGGAGAATTGAAATATAAAATTTCTGTTCAGGATTTGAGAAAAGAATTACGTGAACGACTGGTGCTTTCAATGCCGCGTTCATTGAAGAGTGTGAAGGAGGCGATTCGTCCGCAGTAATGAATCTCTTTGTTCTCATTCCGGCATACAATGCCGCCGATACATTACCCGCCGTTAT
>JBFMDF010000246.1:0-3953 GCA_040753935.1 Bacteroidota bacterium
TGTTAGGTAGTTATAAATTCTGGAAATCAGTGCTTTTCAACAATTCTAAATTTTGGAAGTGGAAACACTTTTCAGTATTTTTAGAAGGTTGATGATTTAGTTCATATGAAAATTATTTCATTTCTTTTTCTTGCTCTACTTCTCATCAGTTGCGAAAGAAATCAATTTGCGACGAAATCGGGTGTACAAGTTCACGTAATAAAAAAGGGAACCGGTGCTTCACCCAAACAAGGTCAAATTGTAATCGTTCATTACACCGGCTGGCTGACTGATAGTACAAAATTCGATAGTTCGCGTGACCGGGGAAAGCCGTTCACCTACCAATTTGGTGTTGGTCAGGTAATTCAGGGATGGGATGATGGCGTTGCAACCATGCGGGTTGGGGGTATCAGTCGGTTTATCATTCCACCCGAATTAGGGTACGGAAGACAAGGTGTCGGAGAATCTATTCCGCCAAATTCCACATTAGTTTTTGAAGTTGAATTGTTAGGAATTAAATAATGGCAAAACCGTTTTTGATGATTCACATTATTCCCGGTAAATGCGATTTTTGCGGATGCTGCGTTGGCGTTTGTCCTGAAGATGCAATTGAGTTACAGGAATCGAAAATTGCTATTATCGAAGAGCGTTGTACCAACTGCCGCAAATGTGTCTGGGCTTGTCCGTGGGAGGTCATTGAATTTCATCGAGAAGGAGTACAACATTTACCTTCGGCAGTTCCGCAATACCTGAATGAAACAGTTAGTTTTTAGAGAGTAAGGGTGGCAGAATATGAATTATGATTATGATGTGATCGTTGTTGGTGCAGGTCCGGCCGGTTCAACTGCTGCACGATATGCCGCTGCCGGTGGCGCGAAAGTATTGATGTTGGAGAAAGATCGCGATGTCGGGTATCCGGTTCGTTGCGGAGAAGCGGTCAGTCACGAAGGGGTGGTTCAATTTATTCAACCTGACCCGAAATGGATTGCTTCGACAGTTACCAAGTTCCGTCTTGTCGCTCCGAACGGCAAAAGTGTAGTGCCGAAACTTGACGGTACAGGATATGTTCTTGAGCGCAGAATTTTTGATTACGAATTAGCAAAACTTGCTGCAAAAGAAGGTGCAGAAGTCGTTACCAAAGCGTATGTCTATGATCTCCTCCGAGAAAGTGGAAAGATTACCGGCGTTCGCGCTCTTATCAAGGATAAAAAAGTAGATATTCGTTCAACGATCGTCATCGCCGCCGATGGAGTTGAATCACGAATAGGAAAAATGGCAGGCATTGATACGACATGCCATATTCGCGATATGGAAAGTTGCGCACAAATGACTCTCTCCGGTATTGAAGTGGAAGAGGATGTATTGGAATTTTATTTTGGCGATCAGGTTTCACCCGGCGGTTATCTGTGGGTATTTCCGAAAGGGAAGGATACGGCAAATGTCGGGCTCGGACTTTCGGTAGAAGAAGCGAAAAAAAAATCAGCGATTAAGTTTCTTCACGAATTTGTGGAAAAAAAATTTCCTAAAGCCGCAATACTGACGCACATTGCCGGAGGAGTACCTTGTGCAAAAACCTGTGACCGGATTGTGAAGGAAAATGTCATTCTCGTTGGCGATGCGGCGCATCAAGTCAATCCGGTTTCCGGCGGCGGAATTATTTCCGGAATGATTGGAGGGATGATTGGTGGTCAGGTTGCGGCAGAAACAATTCAGAACGGAAACATTGCACATCTTGTTGAATACGAGAAACGCTGGCACAAACGGCTTGGATGGCGGCATGAGGTGTTTTACAATATTAAAACCGCTATTTCGTATTTTAACGACAATACACTCAACAACATCTGCGACAGTGCGTTGAAACTGCCGGAAGAAAAAAGAACACTCGGCGGAATTTTCCGCACAGCATTGTGGAATCAACCCTCAATGCTGATTGATGTTGCAAAGGTGTTTGTATCGTGAGCATGAAAAAATTTTTTATTGCTGTTGTTGTTTCTTTCTGCTTTTTCCAGAGCGGGTGTTTTTCCCGCCATCAACTATCGGAAACAGATCACGATATTATTGCTCTTCTTTCTCTCGATTCAACCTTTGTTCTCGACATCCGTTACGCTACGGAAAACAATTTCACCAAAACGAAGTTGTATCCTCTGGCTAACGCCAAACTTCGCCGCGAAGCGGCTGAATCGCTTGTTGCCGTCAATCGCGACTTGAAACAACACGGATTACGCTTGAAAATTTACGACGCGTATCGTCCGCTTTCTATTCAGTGGAAGTTGTGGAACGTGGTGCCGGACGAAAATTATGTTGCCAATCCTTTGAAAGGATCGCGTCACAATCGTGGCGCCGCTGTTGATTGCACCATTGTTGATTCGCTCGGCAACGAACTGGAAATGCCAACACCGTACGATGATTTTACCGACAAAGCATGGCACACATACGATGCGCTGCCCGATACTGTGAAAAAGAATCGTGAATTGTTGAAACAAACAATGATGCGGCACGGTTTTCTTCCATTGAAAAGCGAATGGTGGCACTACGATTTTCAAGGATGGGAACAATTTGACATTTTAGATGAACCATTGTAATGACTGGCGCTTCCTCTGTGGTGAAGAATATTCTTCTGGTTCGCACCGATCGCATTGGTGATGTGGTGTTGTCTCTGCCAATGTTGCCGGTGTTGAAAAAACATTTTCCAGAAGCGTCGATTTCGATGATGGTACGGAAATACACTCGTGAACTCGTTGAACATCATTCGTGTGTGAATGACATCATCCAATGGGAGGTAGATGGCGAACGATCGTTGTTCGAGTACGTAAAGATCGTAAAGGAGAGGAAGTTTGATATCGCTATTCTTCCGTACCCGCGTTTTACGCTGGCATTGATTGTATTTCTTGCCGGTGTTCCGGTGAGAGTGGGGACGGGATATCGCTGGTATTCATTTTTGTTCAACAGGAAAAGGTACGAGCACCGGAAGGATGCAACATTTCACGAATTGACATACAATCTGAACCTACTCAACACGCTCGGAATTGATGTTGACAGCGAACCGCAGTTCGAATTGAATATTCCAACTGAAATTCACGAACGCGTTGATGCGATAGTACGTCGTGATAGACTTGGGCAATTTGTCGTGTTGCATCCGGGTAGTGGTGGTTCGGCACGTGATTGGTCGCCGAAAAATTTTGCAACATTAGGTGATAGGTTGCAGCAAGAATGTGCGTTGAAGGTTGTATTCACAGGCAGCGCCAGCGAACAGCCACTAGTACGGCAGGTGATCGAAAAAATGAAAACGTCACCGATTGATTACTCAGGAAAGTTTTTATTGCGCGAACTTACCGCACTGATAATGCGTGCAAAGGTGTTTGTTTCAAATTCTACAGGACCGTTGCATATTGCAGCTGCTGTAGGTACTCCGGTAGTCGGATTTTATCCGCCAATTGTGCAATGTAGCCCCTCACGATGGGGACCGTACACAAAGAAGAGAAGAGTCTTTACGGCTGATAACAATAGCTGTACACTGTGTAAAGGTGGTCCATGCCAATCCAATGTTTGCATGGATCAAATTACCGTTGACCACGTTGTTGCCGCAATAAAAGAATTACTCAATGAAAACTTATAGCACGATATTCTTCCTGTTGTTTTGTACAACAGTCCTGTTTGCACAGCAAGCAACACATCAGCGGGCATTTGCTGTGGGTGAGCACTTGGCGTTTGACGTGAACTACGGTTTCGTCACTGCCGGGCATGCAGAAATGAGCATTCCACAGTTCGATACGGTACTTGGTGTAACCACATACAAAGTGTTGTTCACCGTTCGTTCAACACCGACGTTTGATTTGTTTTTTGAAGTACGCGACCGCTACGAAACGTACCTTGACACGGCGACAATTATACCGTGGCGGTTTGAACAACATCTCAAAGAAGGAAAGTACAAACGAGATTACGTTGCCCTGTTCAACCATCGAATTCAAAAGGCA
>JBFMDF010000247.1:0-3944 GCA_040753935.1 Bacteroidota bacterium
GTCCGACACCTTATAAATAAAACGAGACAATTTTTAAATTTTTTCAATTTAACCGTGCGAAGGTTAAGAAATTCATCGCGAAACCTTTGCAAGGTTTTAATATTTCTTCTCTACAAAATTTTTCAGCAACACTTTGCCATGTTCAGTTGCAATTGATTCCGGATGAAACTGCACCCCGAAGACAGGATATTGTTTGTGCTGAACTCCCATAATTACACCGTCGTCAGTTGTTGCAGTCACTTCCAACACTTCGGGTAATGTTTCTGGTTTTATTACAAGAGAATGATAGCGCGTTGCACGAAATTTATTCGGAATGGATTTGAAGATTCCCTTTCCGTTATGTATAATCTCTGATGTTTTTCCATGAACAACAGTAGGAGCCTTCACTACTTCACCTCCAAATGCTTCTCCTATTGATTGATGGCCGAGACAAACACCGAGTATTGGAATCTCCTTGTATAATTCTTTAATAAGAGGAACAGAAACGCCTGCTTCTTTTGGAGTGCAAGGTCCGGGTGAAATGACAATTGCCTGCGGCTTGAGCATTTGGATTTCATCAATCGTAATTTTATCGTTACGAACGACTTTCAAGTCAACGTTCATCTCTCCGAGATACTGAACGAGATTATAGGTGAACGAGTCGTAATTGTCGATTACAAGAATCATAAATTATTATGTCTGAACCTTGTGAAGGTCAAGGTTAGTTGTTTAACTTTGTTGTCGCTTCAACAGCACGCATAACAGCATCCATCTTAATCAGAGTTTCTTGATATTCACGAGACGGAATAGAGTCGTAAACAATCCCCGCTCCTGCTTGAAAATACGCATATCCATCTTTAATCACTGTCGTGCGGATAGCAATACACGTATCAAGATTTCCAGAAAAATCAATGTACCCGATCGCGCCGCCGTAAATACCCCTCTTCACCAATTCAAGTTCAGCAATAATTTCCATTGCACGAATTTTTGGAGCACCGGAAAGTGTTCCTGCGGGAAAACAAGAAAAGAAAGCATCAATGGCGGTTAACTCTTTTCGTAACTTGCCGCGCACGTTAGATACAATATGCATCACGTGCGAATATTTTTCGATCACCATATATTCAGTTACTTCAACTTTACCAAATTCGCTGATACGGCCAATGTCGTTGCGACCGAGATCAATAAGCATTAAATGTTCGGCAAGTTCTTTGGAATCAGAAAGTAAATCTTTTTCTAAGGCGATGTCTTCTTCTGCAGTTCTGCCTCGTTTGCGCGTGCCGGCAATGGGGCGGGTTTCTACAATACCATTTTCAACTCGTACCAGCAGTTCGGGTGATGAGCCTGCGATGTGTAAACCGTTGAGTGAAAAATAATACATATATGGGGAAGGATTTATCACCCGCAGCATTCGGTAGATAGCAAAGGGATCGCCATCGTATTTCTGTTTCATCCTGTGGGAAGGAAGCACCTGAAAAACATCACCGGCAACAATGTACTCAATAGATTTTTCTACCATCTTTTCATAATCGGATTTACTAATAGACTGCTCAACTGTGCCGATGATAGGATGTTTTGTTTCAGTCGGAATCGATTTCGAAAGCAATCGTTTCATCCTGTCAATTTCTGCTTCAGCTTTTTTATATTCCGACTGCAACTCTGCCTCAGTGGAATTTTCCGGAATATAAGAATTTGAGACGAGAAGGAGTTTCCGTTTTACATTGTCAAAAACAAAGAGTGTATCGAGAAACATCAACAACGCATCATCAAGTTGTAATTCATCAATTTTTGCCGAAGGGATGTTCTCAACTAGTTGAATGGTTTCATATCCGAAATAACCGATAGCACCGCTGACAAGTCGCGGAATACCTTCCACAGGTACTGTTTTGTAGTGCGAAAAAATTTTTTTTAACGCATCTAACGGATGAGAAATGCCGGCAACAAGTTTCGGCATCACAGTAACATCGGAATGACGCGGTTGTATTTCGTACTGTGTTCCCCGAATAATGAAATTACAAAACGGATTAAAACCAATAAAGGAATACCTACTTATTTTCTCCCCTCCCTCAATACTTTCCAGCAGAAATGAATACGGACTTTCATCGCGTACTTTAAGGTACACCGATACCGGAGTTTCGGTATCTGCAAGAATCTCATCGAACAAGGGAATAACATTTCCTTGTGACGATAATTTTTTAAATTCAGAAAAAGAAATCATAGTCAGACTTCAATAGGTGGAATTTGTATGGCAGCATCAGCCCCCTCATATTGTTGCACTCGCTTTCGGAAATAGTTGGGAACAGGTATCGAGGTATTTGTTGCTGGGTCTATCCATACCAATACGCAAACATTCTTTGCAACCTCTTTCTTCTTTTCTTCATTCACCATGATCCCTTCGCAGACAATGCTGGAATTGTTAATTGCTCTGATGCGCGTGTAGATCGTCAGGCGGTCGTCAAACGTCGCGGGATTGTAATAATCTAATTCGTTCCTTACAACAACAATTTTTGTTTTTCCGTTAACCGAACGTTCATCAAGTTCCATTCCAACATGCTTGAAGTAATCAACACGCGCTACTTCAAAGTAAAGCAGATAGTTGGCATTATGCACAATTCCCTGCCAATCAATTTCATAGTTACGGACAGTCAGGGAATACGTATGTTTGAACTTGCTGAGATCCATAGAATTAATTTTTACTTCGCAGTAGTAGTGTGGTTACAAAAATACCTGTTTAAACTTTTCCACGGCGACTTTCACCTGTTCCATCGATACATCTAAATGCATCAAAGCACGAAACTTGGTGAAAGTGCCGAGCGAAATTAATACACCTTGTTCTTTCATGAGGGCAATAATTTCTTGTGGTGTTTTTCCGGTTTTCTGCACATCTACAAGAACGATATTTGTCTGAACAGTGTCAAGGTCAATATTAAAAACGTTAATACGAGACAGCTCCTGAGCAAAGTATTTTGCTTTGTCATGATCTTCTTTCAGTCGTTCAACGTTATGTTCAAGTGCGTACAGAGCTCCCGCAGCAATGATTCCTGCCTGACGCATTCCCCCGCCAAATACTTTTCGCCATTTGTGAACCTTTGTAATGAATTCTTTCGTTCCGCAGATAGCAGAACCAACCGGCGCACCAAGTCCTTTTGAAAAGCAGACAGATACTGAATCAAAATATTGTGCCCATTCTTTCACCGAAATACCTGTTGCAACACTGGCATTCCACAGTCGCGCCCCATCTAAATGGAAAATAATTCCGCGCTCTTTTGCAAATGCAGAGATTTTTTTTATCTCTTCAAGAGGAAAAATTGTTCCACCTGCTCGGTTGTGTGTATTTTCAACAGCAATCAGTCGAGTTCTTGGCATGTAATACAGGTTTGGACGAATTAATGGTAGAAGTTGATCAACAGTGAAGGCGCCATGTTTCCCGGGTATTGTTTGAACCTGGACAGACGACATTACACTGGGAGCAGCTGTTTCATAGTTAAAGATATGTGCATCACGTTCGACGAGAATTTCATCTCCCGGTTCGGTATGTGCCTTAATTGCAAGTTGGTTGCTCATGCAGCCACTAGGAACATATAGCGCTTTTTCCTTTCCTAACAATGTTGCAACCTTTTCTTGTAGTGCAATAACAGTTGGGTCTTCTCCAAAAACGTCGTCTCCTACTTCTGCATTGGCCATTGCTTCACGCATCGCTTTGGAAGGTTTCGTTACTGTGTCGCTTCGCAAATCAATGAAGTTAGTATTCATACTTACTTTCGAAAAATAGAATAACCAATTGAAGATAAAATAATTAACAATGTAATACTTGCGCAAATTCTTGCAAACCAATCTCCGTGTTGTGTGTAGAATGTTTTTTCTGTCATTGGTGTTATCCGATGTTGGATGAACGTCTGGACGTACATGTCCGTCTTGTCATACACATTGCCCAGCGGATCTATAAAGGAAGATATTCCTCCATTGGC
>JBFMDF010000248.1:0-3919 GCA_040753935.1 Bacteroidota bacterium
AAGAATCATCGAACCACTAACGGCTATGGGTGCACAGATTACGGCACAGGAAAATTTTACTGCGCCGTTGATAATCAAGGGTGTCTATCCGTTAAAAGCTATTGAATACCAACTTCCTATTGCCAGCGCACAGGTAAAATCTGCTATTCTGTTTGCCGGTTTATATGCTGATGGAATCACGCGAGTTATCGAAAAGGAACCATCTCGCAATCACACAGAACGAATGCTCGGATTGCGCTCTGAACACATTGACGGCTCAACAGTGATTTCCGTTGACGGTGGCATGCACATACCCGCTCGTCAATTTTTGGTGCCTGCTGATCCGTCGTCCGCCGCTTTTTTTATTGTAGCAGGACTTATTGTTCCGCAATCATACATCGTAATAAAAAATGTCGGTCTTAATCCAACGAGAACAGGATTTATTTCTATATTGAAGAAAATGAATGCACAACTTTCTATTGAAAACGAAAGAGAAGTTGGCGGAGAACAAATAGGTGATGTGGTAGTGCAATCGTCGGAAATGAAAACGAATGTAACATTGCGTGGCGAGATTATTCCTAATATCATCGATGAAATTCCAATTCTTTCTGTTGCGGCGGCTTTTGCACATGGTACATTTTCCGTGCGCGATGCTGCGGATTTACGGAACAAAGAAACCGACAGAATAAAAGCCATTTGCATTAACCTTCGAAAAATGGGACTTGAAGTTGACGAATACCCAGACGGCTTTGCTTTTGAATCAAAAAATAGTATTATTCCAAATGAATTCGATAGTTTTGATGATCACAGAATTGCGATGGCATTCGGAATTGCTTCTTTGGCTCTCAACGGTGAATCAAAAATTCTCAACGCAGAGTGTGTCGGAATTTCATTTCCGGAATTTTGGAACACAATTGAACATTTACAACAATAGGAGTCTACTGTGGCAACCGTAACACTTGATAACATTAAGAAAGAGTATGACGGCGGCGTTGTTGCCGTTAAAGGTGTTAGTGTTGATATTCAGGACAAAGAGTTCGTCGTTCTCGTCGGTCCCTCTGGCTGTGGGAAATCAACAACCCTACGAATGATTGCCGGTCTCGAAGATATTTCTGACGGTAGATTGTTGATCGATAATAGGGTCATGAACAATGTTCCGCCCAAAGACAGAGATATTGCCATGGTCTTTCAGAATTATGCGCTCTATCCACATATGAGTGTGTATGAGAACATGGCGTTTGGTTTGAAATTGAGAAAATTTCCAAAAGACGAGATTGATAAGCGTGTTCGTGACGCAGCAAAAATTTTGAACATTGAGGAGTATCTCGATAGAAAACCCAAAGCACTTTCCGGCGGTCAACGACAGCGTGTAGCGGTTGGCCGTGCAATAGTTCGAAAACCGAAAGTATTTTTATTTGATGAACCGCTGTCGAATCTCGATGCAAAAATGCGTGTACAAATGCGTACAGAAATCTCCCGTCTGCATCAGCGGTTGGGCGCTACGATGATCTATGTTACGCACGACCAGACCGAAGCAATGACAATGGGTGATAGAATAGTTGTAATGAAAGACGGCAATGTCATGCAGATTGACACTCCCTTGAATCTATACAATAAACCAGCAAATAAATTTGTCGCCGGGTTTATTGGCAGTCCGGCAATGAATTTTCTAAGCGGCGGCATTGTTAAATCTGGCGGACTAAAATTTAAAGAGCACGGTACCGACCTTTCTGTTGAAATTCCAAAATCAAAAGCAAAGTTGATGGAAGCGTATGTGGGCAAGGAAGTATGGCTTGGAATCAGGCCAGAACATATATCAGTGAGCAAAGCAAAAAAAACAAAGATTAAAGGAATGGTAGAAGTAGTTGAACCGATGGGGAACGAAATATTTGTCTATTTCAATTGTGGCGGGCCGCAAATTGTTGCTCGAATGTCGCCCACGGATGTTTATGCCGGTGAAATTTCATACTTTGATTTTGACATGTCGAAAGTGTATTTCTTTGACAAGACGACCGAAAAAGTGATAGAGTTATTTTGACGAAACAGCAATCAAACGTACTAAATCGGTATTACTTGATGCTGAAATTTGTCGATAACTATTTCGTGCGAAATCCATTTTACAAAATCTGGTCCATACTTGTTTAAGTACTGAATAACGGAAAACTCCCGTTCCTGGAAGTTCCCATTCGGGAAAATATGGAGCGCCGCTTTCTTAATCTGCTTTAACGAAATCTCTTCTTTTTGTTGTTGTGCCTTTTGCGTTTTTTGTTTCAACACCTCGAGGTATTGTTGAATTTTCTGCAGTGTGCTGTCGATGGTGCCGTTCAGCGTTGGGTCAATTTGTTGAATACCGAACCGAGCTTCATTTACTGCTTCTTTTATTTTTGTCTCCAGTGAAGAAAAAAGCATATCGATTTTTACTTCAGACACCTGATCGGAAACCTTTACCAATAACGCGTCGATATCGTCGAAGAGATCAATTAATTCCAGCGAATACTTTTCCAATACTTTCTGAACTTTCTCTTCAACAATGGTCAGACTAGCACGTGGATAAATAATTGGCATAGTGATGTCAAAGAAATCATACACCGTCTTCAATTGGGCAAAATACGCTATCTCAGCGGGTCCGGCAACATATTCAATAGTTGGCAGCAAGGTATCTTGACACAAAGGACGTAGCACAACATTAGGCGAGAAAAGTTCAGGCGTGTTTGTTGCAATTGAAAGTAATTCATCCTTTGTATATCGCTGTCGTGTGTTCCGCAAGAAGTAGTCGCCACTTTCAGAAGGTTCAATCAGATGTCGCCCCCCTTTATACGACATAAAAAGGTTTACCGCTTTTGCCTTTACCTGAGCATGATAGCGCTCTTCAAGTTCAGCACTTTTTTGTATGACTAACTTTGAAGTTTCTGAATTGGACTCAATTTCTTTGTAGAAAAGAGGAGACAGAAGTTTTTTGAATTCAGGATGGTTCGAATTAAGAAAAATCAACCCTGAATCTTCATAGATATGATTGAAAAATCCGGTGAAGGCATGCAGCAATGAGATTCCTTCTTTGTAATAGCCACGCATGGTTTCGGCAAGCGCTGTACTGTATTCTGTTTGAGGCAATGCAGTAATAACCGTAGAAAGAAATCCTTCTATTGAGCCATCAACACGAATGTTTCCAGTGGCAGTAAGATTCTTTTCCTGCACTTTTCCGCCCGGGAAATATTCCACAGCAGTAAATTCATTTGTCGAGTTGATAAATTTAACTTTGTTTATCTCATCAAAATCGTGATCTTCTCCTTCGAGCCAAAATACAGGAACAAAGTTGTAATCAGGAAATTCGTTTGTAAGTTTCTCTGCTAATTTAACTGCGGTAATCGCTTTGTATATTGTGTACAGTGGTCCGGTAAATAGCCCCAATTGCTGACCGGTAACAACTGCAAACGTGTTGTCATTAGCGAGTAAATCAATATTGGCAAGTGTTTTTATACCACTGTGGTATTCACGATTTTGCTCATTGAGAATGCGATGAAGAAGCGTGCGGTGGTGTTTTTTTTTCTGAAGAGTATGAATTTTTTGAGTTACTGCATCGATCGAAAGATAACTGCCGGCATAATAGTCAGCCACTTTTTCGAAATGTGTTGTATAATCAGCATATAATGATGAGATGATCTCTTTGTCGGCAAACTGGCGAAAGTTAATCCAATCCATACGGTTCCTGTTGGTAAGCAATATTTTCCATTCAATATACAAGCATTCTGGCGTATAATCAAACATTCGTTGTGCTCGTTGATTTTAGCAGAATGTTGTAATATATTGCTGTAGAAGAATGTCAAAACTTTTTGGAAAAATTGCAGTTGTTACCGGTGGAACCGGTGGATTAGGGAGAAGTGTCGTCACTCGGCTGTTGGAGGAGAAAGCCACAGTTATTGCCGCACATACCGGAAATTCT
>JBFMDF010000249.1:0-3903 GCA_040753935.1 Bacteroidota bacterium
GTAAAGAAAATCGCCACCGTATAATTCTACATTCCATTCAAAACGGTCGCTGCCTGATTTTAAAACGGTATTCACTACGCCGCTCATTGCCTGACCATATTCGGCATCGAATGTTCCGGTAATAACTTGAACTTCTTGAATAATCGAGCGATCAATTTTGATGCTCGATTTATTATCATACACATTGTTAATAGAAACACCGTTAACCTGATATTGAACCTCACCTTCTCTTCCGCCGCGAAAATGACCATTCACCACGCCTGCCTGCAAGTTGACAATATCTTGAAGTTCCTGCACCGGCAGCGCTTTTATTTCTTGATCGTTGACCGTCGCAACAGTGCTTGTTAAATTCACTTGCACAACCGGCTTTTCAGCCGTCACCACTACTTCCTGAGTTGTTACCACATCTTCCTGCATCACTGCGTCAAGTTTGGTGGTATTGTCGGATGTTATTTGAATGTTCCTGACGACATACGTTCGATATCCGATAAAACGGAACTGAATTTCATAATTGCCAGGAGGAATGTTCAAAATGGTATAGTAGCCATCAAGATCTGCAATCCCTCCCAATGTTGTTCCGGTTATCACAACATTTGCACCAACCAGCGGCTCACCGGATTTTGCATCCGTTACTCTACCAGAAATTTTGCCCGTTGTCCCTGCGATTAGGTAACAGGAAACAAGCAACATTAGTACAGCACTGTTAAACAGACGCTGTGTATTGTCGGCGTGTAAAAGTTTATTCATAGCACTTTTCCAGTCCTTTGTTTGTTCACCGCTGCTCAGTGAGGAAGGGTTGATACGATACATTCAAGAAGTGAAAAAACGTTGCGTAACACTAAATATACTTTTCTGTATCTCTCCTAATTGATTGTTGTTCACATCCGTTGTCCACAGTCATGGATAAATTAAAAACGCCTGCCCCAACTATTCGTTGGGACAGGCGCAGCAGGTTATTTCACCAACATCATCCTACCAACAACGGTTTTATTTGCGGTTGTTCGCAAACGATAATTGTAAACGCCGGAAGCAAGGTGTGACGCGTTGAATGTCACTTCTTGCTCACCTTCGTACCGAACGCCAAGCGGTTGCAGTGCTACAAGACGTCCGAGTATATCGTACACTTCCAACATAACCTCGTCGGTCGTCGGCATCGAGAATTTAATTGTTGTCATCGGGTTGAAAGGATTCGGATAGTTGCCAATCAACTTGAATTCTTTCGGAGCTGAAACATAATTTTCTCCTACCGACAAGATAGCATTCGGATCCATCCACATCCACGCAGCGCCATCCTGCCAATCTTGTTCTCTCATAAACCACACACGGTATCCATAGCTGGTAGTCGGCGGATTAAATGAATCGCCGTCAAACATACAGACACCGAAGAATACTACTCCGTCTCCACGCCCCGCTGGATAACCGAGTTTTGTCAACGCAATTTTCATTTCGGCTGTATATCCAGCATCGGGTGTTGCTCCAAGAGTATCCACTGTTGTTCCGGGCTTCAGCGCTAACTTCACCTGAACAGCTTGTCCAAGCGAATCCCAACCTGTTTGAGATAGGTCTTCCTGCCGCGTTGCATTACCAGCTGAATCGACCGTAAAAGTAAATCGTCGAGTTATCAATACAGAATCACCATTACGTGCATTACGCGCATTGATCATCACACGGAATCCATCCCACCGATCAAAAACACCGGGCACTGATTGAACAACTTTGTCCTTCACATCAAAGCCGATATACAATGTATCGCCTTTGTAGAAGTATTTAATGGTCGCTGTATCACCATCGATAACCGCCGCTTTTCCACCGTTCACATCCGGTTGAAATTGACCGCTCCGATAGGGTGCAGTACCAGGATATGCATTACGAATAGGAGCGTTACCCCACCGCAATAACAATTTCCCGATGCTCTTATCTTTCCATACAGCATCATCAAGTTTACCATCAAATGCAGGAACAGCGTAACTTCCTCCACCGGGTATTACTAAATCTGGTCCAACTGTAGGTACGGCTCCTGAAGTAACCGTTACTGCTGGGTTAACATGTACTCGAACATGACCAAAGACGCTGGCATTACCCCACGGTCCTTGCAACCATGCCTTGTTAATTGTAAACCGATTTTTCACTGTATCTGCCCCTCTATACCATTGCCAGTCAGCATCATAGATCGAAAGACTAAACATTACAATATCACCAGCAGCATCTTTTGGATTGTACCCATAGAATTTCAAGTTAATCTTGAATTCCATTGTATAGCCCTTGTCGATGACCGAATCTGCGTTGGTTACACCATCAACAAAAGTTTTAGCATCCCAAATCTGCGCTTTAAGAAGTCCAGCCGCAGAGTCAGTCCATCGGTTGTACCCGCCGTAGGGTCCAAAGTACCCTGGTGTTGCGCCAACATTTGCAGTATTCGGATCTGCCCATCCTTCGGAATTCCATGCATAGTAAATTTCACCTGCAGGAACGGGCCTATCGGCTGATGCTCTATTTTTAATATTGGCAAGAATACCTTCCCACTTTGCTGGACCGGGCCACAACCCTGCACCAATAGAACTATCTTTAGCAATCACAGCGATATATAAACTATCGCCATTAACCAAAAATTTTACAACCGCATTAATCGGATCCGGAGGTATTACCGGATATCCATCGGTGTTATAACCGGAACCAGGCATTCCGTTATCCGCTCCAAACTTTACGGTGAGCGATTCTGCTTTTGCCCAATCGGCCTCAAGCAATTTACCATCCAATGTGATAGGGTTAGAGGTTGTTCTTGCCCAAACCACATCGGTACGTTTAATCATTTGTCCGTACACGGTTGATGCCGATACAACAAGCAGACAAATGATAGAAAGTGCAACAAGTTTTTTCATAACACATACTCCTTTTGTTTGTGAATTGAGTACTACGTGGTGGTGAATATGTTCAACCTTCACCGGGTTGGTGTCACAATAGTTTGTTCACGCTACATTGTCCTCCTTTTCTTGGTTTAACATGATGTTGATTTTCTTACAACTGTTTCTAATCGATAACGTAGTCGAAACAAACATATGGGCAGCGGTACCTTTGTTTTGTTTATGCAGACGGTCAAAGACTCTGTTCACTGCCATAACGCCCAAATCGTGGATTGGTACCGCAACGGAGGTAAGCGAAGGGCTCAAATATTTTGCAACAGGAATATCGTCAAATCCACAGACAGAAATATCAGCAGGGATCTTTAATCCTTCTTCACGTATAGCTTTAATAGCGCCAATTGCCATTGAGTCGTTGAATGCAAAAATAGCGGTGGGACGACTCTCCAACCGCAAAATTTCTCTTGCCGCTTTGTATCCCGATTCTTCGGTAAAACTTCCTTCGAATTCAAGAGCACGATGAGGTGTTACATTATGTTCAGTCAACGCACTACGAAATCCGCGTAAGCGTTCTTGAGATTCGATATTATTTTCACCACCGGTAATCACGGCAATTCTGGTGTGACCTAATTCGAGAAGATAGGTTGTCATCTCTTTTGCACCACCGAAACCATCCGTCATAATAGTGTCGTAGTGTGGGTTACTTATTCGACAATTGAGAAGTACAACCGGTACGCTTTTAGGAAGATTGGCAAGAAGAATATCTGAGTTAACCTGGGGAGACATAACAATAATACCATCAACTCTTCCTCTCATAAAACGTAATGCAGCTTCTATTTCTTTTGGATTGTTATGAGAACTGGAAACTATCAAATGATACCCTTTTGCTTGAACTGCTTCATCAGCACCACGAATTACCTCTGAAAAGAACTCACCATGTAAATCAGGCAACAGTAGACCTATCGCCTCGGTTCTTCTCATAATCAATCCCCTTGCTGCCGGATTAGGTGTATACTTTAATTCATCAATAACCGCTTGAACCTTT
>JBFMDF010000250.1:0-3891 GCA_040753935.1 Bacteroidota bacterium
ACCTGGGAAAAAAGATAAAGAAAAAATTTTTCGTTTTGTCTATCATGCACGCGAGGCATTTCAAGAATTATTATTATGAACTCAACTAAAACAGTACGAAGATATCCTGATGTCCCCGATCGGGGCGGCTATTTCGGTACGTATGGTGGACGATATATTCCTGAAACTCTCGTGCCGGCCGCCGAAGAATTGACACAATGGTACGAGAAATTAAAAAACGATGAAGCGTTCAATAAAGAGTTTCGTTATTATTTGAAACATTTTGTTGGAAGAGAAACACCGCTCTATTTTGCTGAACGACTGACGAAGTATGCGGGCGGCGCGAAAATTTATTTGAAGCGCGAAGATTTGTGTCATACCGGCGCCCATAAAATTAACAACACGATCGGCCAAATTCTTATAGCAAAAAGAATGGGGAAGGAAAGAATTATTGCGGAAACAGGAGCAGGTCAACATGGTGTCGCTACGGCTACTGTCTGTGCTTTGTTTGGTTTGCAATGCGTAGTGTACATGGGTGAAGAAGATATGGAACGTCAGGCACCCAATGTGTACAGAATGAAACTGCTTGGTGCCGAAGTGCGTCCTGTTTCCACTGGAAGCAAAACGTTAAAGGATGCGACGAGTGAAGCCATTCGTGATTGGGTTACGAATGTGAACAAAACTTTCTACATCATCGGCTCTGTGGTTGGTATGCATCCGTATCCGATGATGGTACGCGATTTTCAATCGGTCATTGGCAAAGAAGCACGCGAACAAATAATGCAGTTAGAATATCGTTTGCCCGATGCTATCGTTGCGTGTGTAGGCGGAGGTAGTAATGCTATGGGAATATTTTACCCGTTTTTGAATGATACTGATACAGTGAAATTGTACGGCGTTGAAGCAGCAGGATTAGGAATTGAAACAGATAAACACGCCGCGGCTCTTGCAAAAGGAAAACGAGGAGTGCTTCACGGTTCTCTGCAGTATCTTCTTCAAAATGATGATGGACAAGTGGAAATTGCGCATTCAATCTCTGCTGGTCTCGACTATCCGGGAGTGGGTCCGGAACATTGTTATTTGAAAGATAACGGATTTGTTCAATACGAGTCTGTTACAGATAGACAGGCACTAGAAGCATTGAAAGTGCTGTCGCAAAAAGAGGGTATTATTCCCGCACTGGAATCGGCACATGCTGTCTCGTACGCCATCACGCTCGCTTCAACGATGAAAAAAGATCAACTCATCATTGTTAATCTATCCGGACGAGGCGATAAAGACCTCGGTACGGTCATGAAAGAGTTACACCTCTGATATGCACATTGTTCATTGCCTCACGCACAGCATACACGGCGGCGGACAAGCGGTGCCGTATTTGTTGGTAAAAAGTTTTCTTCAGTATTATCCTCACGTTCAACATACCGTTATGCTGCCGGTTGGCGGAATTTACGGCGAACGATTCAGATCGCTTGGAGTCTCTGTTGTAGAATTTCCTTTCAACAGAATCAATCCGTTTGATTTTTTTCGGATTCGATCTGTGCTAAAAAAAGTTCAGCCCGACATCATCCATACACACGGAAGAGGCGCCGGAGCGTACGTACGCACTATCTCAAAGAACACTCTGCCTGTAAAAAGAATTCATACACATCATGGATTTCATCTGCCGGAGAATTTCCCAAACAATGTTTTTTTTCGATGGAGTGAAAAGTATTTTTTACAAAATACTGATCGGGTTGTTTCTGTTTCAGGCAGTGAAGCAGAAATCATTGCAAGAACAAATCCTGAAGTTCTTCCTAAAATTACTCTCATCCCCAACATTGTTGATCGTCAAGCTGTTATCAGCGGGTCCAAAGCGAATTCTGAATACTCATCCTTGATGGATAAAATGAAGGGGAAGTTCATCGTCGTCATGATCGGGCGTGATGATCCTGTAAAAAACTACCCGTTGGCATTTTCAGCAGCAGCCAGAATCCTGAAAACGAATGACGCCGTTGCTTTTGTATTTATTGGAATTCAGCGGCAGTATCATTTGCTTTCCGAATTACTTCTGTCTTATCCGGAAAGAGTTGTAGTGATACCTTCCTGTGCAAATCCACTGCCTCTGCTTGCAAAAAGTTCCGTTCTGTTGTTGACTTCAAAACGTGAAGCAGGGGCACCATTGGTGATGATGGAAGCGGCATGTTTGGGGATTCCGACTATTGGTGTCCGCGTTCGCGGGTTGTACGATTCAATAACAAACGGACAAAACGGTTTATGTGTGGATAGTACAGAAGAGGCCATTTCGGACGCTATTCTGCATTGCGCAAACGATGTCAATCTACTCAAGCAACTATCCAATGGTGCCGGCATGTTTGCACATTCATTTGATGTAGCTCGATGGTGTGAACAATACTATAGACTCTACAACGAACTACTGTAATGTTGTACTTCTGCACGATATTCGATAAAAATTATCTTTCCCGCGGCATTGCGATGTATGAATCGCTCTTGAAGGTGACAACACAATTTCATTTGTATGTTTTTGCATTTGATACCGTGACTGCGGAAGTGTTGTCGAAACTTGCATGGTCAAACTGTACTGTGATTCGTCTTACTGAATTTGAAAACGAACAGTTACTCTCTGTTAAACCGACACGAAGTGTTGCAGAGTATTGCTGGACAGCAACACCTTCGGCTATTCTTTACGTTCTTGAACATTTTGGAGTTGACCACTGCACATACATTGATGCAGACCTATATTTTTACAGCGATCCAACAGTCCTTCTTGAAGAATTAGGTCGTTCTTCGGTTATGCTTACTGAGCATCGGTATACAAAAAATTACGACTTTAGTTCCATCAGTGGAATTTACTGTGTACAGTACAATACGTTTCGTAATAACACAGAAGGGTTAACTGCGCTTCGCTGGTGGAATGAGCGATGTATCGAATGGTGCTACGATCGTATTGAAGATGGAAAATTTGGCGACCAAAAATATTTGGATGATTGGACTGAACGGTTCAGCGGCGTGCACGTTTTGCAACATATGGGTGCAGCAATTGCGCCATGGAATGTTCAGCAATACGAGTTTAAGATTTCAGGTTCACAACTTTATTGTAAACATGAAAGCAGTAACAATTGGCTTCCTGTTGTGTTTTACCACTTTCACTACTTACGTTTCTACGAACACACCACCATTGAACTTGGTGATTATGTCCTGAATGACGAAGTGGTACGCATATTATACTACCCGTACATCCGTCATTTACAAGAAATCCAACAACGAATCCTCCCTATTGCACCGTCAGTTGATATCCATGGAAATAGAAAATTTGAGCGCGGGATAAAGCAACTGTATATTCGGATAAAACGAATGTTGTACGGACGGTACAATCGTTACTCCCTTCAATCACTATTGCAACGCATAGAAAACCATGAGTGAAATTTTACCGAAAGTCAGTATCATCACCATCTCTTACAATGCCGCCCATGGTATTAGAAATACAATTGAATCTGTTCTTCAGCAAACATACCATAACATTGAGTACATCATCATCGATGGAGGTTCAACAGATGGAACGGTTGAGATTATTCGGGAGTACGATTCAAAAATTACAAAATGGATTTCAGAACCTGATCGTGGTATCAGCGATGCATTTAATAAAGGAATAAATTTTGCCGGCGGTGAGTTCATTCAATTTATCAATGCAGGCGATATTCTTGCACCGGACAAAATAGAAAAATCGGTTAACTTGATTACTGCTCACCCAGACTGTGGTTTTGTTTTTGGCGATCTTTATCTTTCAACACAACGCGGCACAGAGATTGTTCGAGGAAATGAACAATATTCCCGAACGCTTTCTTATGTCATGGATGGCATTAATCATCCGACAGTGCTTGTACGTAAATCTCTTTTTGATCGCTATGGGTTATT
>JBFMDF010000251.1:0-3890 GCA_040753935.1 Bacteroidota bacterium
GGAATTACTGACCGAAGTCTGGAAGATGCCGAAATCGCGGTTGTGGGTAACCGTCTATAAAACAGATGACGAAGCGGCAACACTGTGGGAGCGATTTGTTGACCCTTCACGCATTCTTCGCTTCGGGGAAAAAGAAAATTTCTGGGAAATGGGAGACACTGGCCCATGCGGTCCCTGTTCCGAAATTCACATCGATCTTACACAACGCGGCGATGCGCCCGCCGCAATGGTCAACGCCGGTTCACCGGAATTGATTGAAATCTGGAATCTCGTCTTCATTCAGTACAACCGCGAAGCAGACGGAACATTGAAGGATCTTCCTGCTAAACATGTCGATACCGGAATGGGCTTCGAACGCGTCTGCGCTGTGATGGAAGCGATGAAAACCGATTTTAGAAAATTTCCTTCCAATTACGATTCAGACGTCTTCACACCGCTCATTACAACAATTTCAACCTTGTCCGGCAAACCATACAAAGCGGGACATTCTGATACAGACGTTGCCATACGCGTCATAGCCGATCATATTCGCGCGCTTACGTTTGCCATCGGCGATGGTGCAATTCCATCCAACGAAGGACGAGGATACGTGTTGCGACGAATTTTACGCCGCGCAGCACGCTGGGGACGCGTCATTGACATGCGCGAGCCGTTCATGTACAAACTCGTCCAAACGCTTGTCGATACAATGGGTGATGTTTTTCCGGAAATTGACGCGCACCAAAAGCACATTGAACGAGTAATTAAGAGCGAAGAAGAAAGTTTCAATCAAACACTCGATCGCGGATTGGAAATTTTCGAACAAGTCGTTACCGACTTAAAACAGTCAAAAGTCTTTCCGGGCGAAATGGCGTTCAAACTGTACGATACGTTCGGATTTCCACTTGATTTAACCCAACTCCTCTGTAACGAAAAGGGATTGACCGTTGATGCGGCGACGTTCTCCAAATTGATGGAAGAACAACGCGAACGGTCGCGCGAATCAAAGGTACACGGCGGCATTGAAATCTCCGAACACGAACGCATTGCATTACTCAGCAAAGAGACCGCACGACAGTTCAATGCCGATCGCTACGAAAAAGATTTCCAGTTTCTCGGTTACGATTGTATGGAAACCCACGCCGCTGTGTTGAGCGTGGAAAACAATTTAATCGTGTTAAATGCCACCCCTTTCTATGCAGAATCAGGAGGCCAAGTTGGCGATACCGGCGAAATTTTTGTTGACGGTCGAGCGTATACCGTGCTCGACACACAGAAAAGCGGCAAGGTTCACGTTCACATCTTAGGAACAGCTCTTTCGTCAGGTTCTTCGCAAAAAGAAGTTCACGCAAAAGTAGATGCACAGCGCCGCTATTCCATCATGCGTAATCACACAGCAACGCATCTGCTCCATGCCGCATTGCGTACAGTGCTCGGTACGCATGTTCACCAAGCCGGGTCGTTGGTTGCACGCGAACATCTTCGTTTTGACTTCGCCCACTTTACAAAAGTGAGCGAACAAGAGTTGAGCGACATTGAAGAAATTGTGAACGAAAAGATTAAAGAGCACATCGAACTCCAGCACCATCGCAACATTCCATTCGATGAAGCAAAGAAGATGGGAGCGCTGATGTTCTTCGGCGACAAGTACGGCGAGCGGGTTAATGTTGTTCAGTTTGGCGAATTCAGTAAAGAATTTTGCGGCGGAACGCATGTCAAGAACACCGGTGACATCGGCTTCTTCAAAATCCGCACTGAAAGCAGCAGCGCCAGCGGCGTACGCAGAATTGAAGCGCTGACGCACGAATACGCTCGTGAATATTTGAACATGCAGAACAAAACATACCGAGAGCGGATTGAATACGCCTACGATTTGATTGATGCAATACAAGCCGCCCATCACGAACTTGGTTCACAATCTCCGTTTACCACAGAAGAAGTGCTCGGGCTTGATACTACTCTGCGCAAGATGGAAGACATTCCCGATCTTCCCGACTCCATTACCACGGAAGAATTAACCAAAGAATTTGCCGATCAGGCAACCCGCTTTCAGACATTGGAAAATTACATCTTCCAACTTAGCGAAAAGAAAAAAACTATCGACAAAGAAAAAGCAAAAGCGGCAGTCCAGTCAGCCGTGAGAGCGTTGGATCAAGTAATCCAATCAGCGCAATCAGTGAACGGATTCAAAGTGGTGAGTTCAAAAATTACCGTCCATGATATGGAAGCATTAAAATCACTCGGCGATACGCTTCGCACAAAAATCGGCAGCGGTGTAGGCTTGCTTGCTTCCATTATTGATGAAAAAATTGCGCTCGTGTGTATTGTCAGTGACGATTTGATTAAATCCAAAAATCTGCAGGCGGGAAAAATAGTTGGTGTTGTTGCAAAGCAACTCAATGGCGGCGGCGGCGGCAAACCGCACCTTGCCACGGCGGGTGGAAAAGATATCGCGAAACTGGATGAGGTATTAAAAACTTTTTCAGATGTGGTGAAAGGAATGATGAATTGATGTCAATCTACCACACTCTCCTTTCAACTTCCAAATCGCAAGGCGCAGCACATCTGCTGTTGATTGATCCGGACAAAATGCCGTTAGAAAAACTTCCGTCATTTGTTCAGCAGGCAACTGAAGCAGGCGTCGATGCTTTCCTCGTCGGCGGAAGTCTTATTGTTGATGATTCGTTTGAACAGTGTATTGTTTCCATCAAACAGCATACAAACCTGCCGGTAGTTATTTTCCCCGGCGGCGTCATGCAAATATCGGCAAAGGCAGATGCGATTCTTTTTCTTTCGCTCCTCAGCGGACGAAATGCCGAACATCTCATCGGCAATCAAGTGTTGGCGGCGCCGATCATAAAAAAAGTCGGACTGGAAGCAATTTCCACTGCCTACCTGCTGGTAGAATCTGGAGCAACAACATCGGCGGAATTTATGAGCAACACGCGTCCTCTGCCGCGGCACAAACCGGATATTGCTGTAGCACATGCACTTGCTGCAGAAATTCTTGGCTTCAAATGTATATATCTTGAAGCGGGAAGCGGCGCCGAGCAATCCGTGCCTGATGAGATGATTGCCGCAGTGGCAAAACATTGCTCACTGCCGTTGATTGTCGGCGGCGGAATTCGAACACCGGAGGAAGCCCGAAAGAAAGTTCTCGCCGGTGCAAACTTTATTGTTACCGGAACTGTTTTTGAAAGCAAGGGAAATGCTCCCCTGCTGAAAGAGTTCGCAGAGGCAATTCACAGTAAATAATGTTCAATTCCCTTTATGGCACACTTACCATTGACACTCGTGTACAGACAATCTTTCATCCAAGATTCGCTGAAAGCCAGCGCAGCAACGAAACAGAAAATTGCCGAGCAGTGTACCGGCGATATTTCCAAAGCGATTGATTTCATCATTCGCGCGTTCAACAACAAAAAGAAAGTGATGCTCTGCGGCAACGGCGGCAGCGCGGCGGATGCTCAACACCTCGCAACGGAATTCGTTATTCGCTTAAGTCCCACCATCAAGCGGCCCGGATTGCCGGCAATTGCTCTTTCCACCGACACATCGAATCTCACCGCCGGCGCAAATGATATCGGTTACGATTACGTGTTTGCTCGCTCGGTTGAAGCACTCGGTCAGGAAGGAGATGTGCTTATCGGCATTTCTACCAGCGGTAATTCGCCAAGTGTGAACAATGCGTTAGTGAAAGCTCGCGAAATGAAAATCAACACCATCGGCTTTCTCGGTAAAGATGGCGGCAAAGCAAAAGAATTGTGCGATGTCGCCATTGTTGTTCCGTCCAACGATACTCAGCGTATTCAAGAAGGACACATTACTATCGGGCACATTATTTTTCAGGAAGTTGAACAAGAGATGTTTGGATAGAGAAGATTGATAGAGGTTAGATTGATAGAAGTTAG